>NZ_JAXGWW010000216.1:0-3593 GCF_040773105.1 Lentilactobacillus sp. | reverse complement strand
TCAAGTTAACTGAAAATACCGATGAGCAGCTGAAGAAATACCAAAAGCAGGCTGAAGATGCGGGCGTTAAAAGCGTCGACATCCACATCCGATTTGGCAATCCCAAGCCAATCATTGCCAGAGAATTTCCTAAGGATCACAACAACGATGTCATCGTCATTGGTTCAACCGGGTTAAGTGCCGTGGAACGACTTATTATTGGTTCGGTAACCAGTTACGTCACTCGAACCGCTAAGTGTGATGTCTTAATCGTTCGACCAAAAGATAAGACGAAACAATCAAACTAATTTCAGATGAAGGGCGGTGGCACTTTTGCCGGCGCTCTTTTTTAATCGATTTTTTTAGAATTAATTTTGAGGAAAGCAAATGAAAAATCAACAATGGTCCTTTAACGAAGTGGTGCCGGAAACCATGGCCGGCCAATCGTTGAAGGTCCTCTTAAGTCAATACTGGCAGCTGCCAAAACACTTAGTTTATAGTGTTCGCCATGCCAAGCGTGTCTTGGTCAACGATCGTTATCAACCAGTCAATTTCCCGGTCAAAGCAGGCGATCACATCCATTTAACCTTCACGCCGGCCGATTTCGCCAACCCATTTCCAAATGTGCTCGCCGACTCAGCTGCAACCGTTGAGATTTTATACGAAGATGACAACCTGGTCGTGGTCAACAAGCGCCGGGGTGACAAGACCCATCCCAATCAGCCGGGAGAAGTTGGCGCAACGATCAATCACCTGGCCGCTTATTTGGCAACCGAAGCGACATTGCCATACATGATTCACCGCTTGGATCAAGAAACCAGCGGGGCGATCATTTTCGGCAAAAATCCGGCAGTCGTTCCAATCCTGGTGGCCAACATTGCCAATAAACAGATTCGCCGAACTTATTTGGCCTGGGTATCTGGTTCAGACCTACCAGATGTGGGAACGATTGACCTTCCGATTGGTCTGAATCCAGCTGATAAGCGAAAACGCAAAATAAACGGCCCCCAAGCTGCTAAGGCAGTTACCCACTATCGGGTCATCAAACAACAGGCAGGTTACACCCTGTTGGAGGTACAGCTCGAAACCGGCAGAACCCATCAAATTCGGGTTCATTTTGCCGCCATCGGCCACCCATTGGTCGGTGATCCGCTGTATAATTCAAGTAATGGTAGCCCTTTCTTATTGCTACATTCCTGGAAAGTCGACCTACCGTTGCCGTTTACTAAAGAACGTCAATTAGTTGAAGCACCCGTTCCAAAACATTTTCGTGACTTCGAACAGAAGTTGGCAAAATCATAACGGGTATTGCGAAGGGAGTTTACTATGTCAGAAACTAACTTATCAAGTCATTCCGCCACCGAATTATCCGAACTAATCCGGCAGGGCAAATTAAACCGCGTTGATCTAACCCAAGAATTGATCGACACCGTTAAATCAGAGAATCCAAAGCTCAATGCCGTTACCACTCTGTGGCCGGATCGTGCCCTCAAGATGGCAAAGGACTTTTACGATACCGGCCAACCATTTGCAGGTATCCCAATTCTATTGAAGGGATTGGGCCAATCCTTCAAGGAAGCACCGGATACCGCCAGTTCCAAATTACTTGAGGACTACAAAGCTCCGGCTACCAATAATTTTGTCCATTCCTTCCTCCACGCCGGCCTGATTCCGGCTGGAGAAACCAACGCACCTGAATTTGGCTTTAAAAACGTCACCGATTCAAAACTGTATGGAGATGCGCACAATCCTTGGAACACCGATTATCAACCAGGCGGTTCATCTGGTGGTTCTGCCGCAGCTGTCGGTGCCGGTTGGCTGCCCATCGCCGGTGGTAATGATGGTGGCGGATCGATTCGAATCCCGTCATCATTTTCCGGTACCATTGGCTTAAAACCAACTCGTGGGCGTGTATTTGCCGGCCCTGGTGAGTGGCGCGGTTGGCAAGGCGCTTCAATTAATTTTGCAATTACGCGTGATATGAACGATACTGCTCGCTTGCTTGATGCCATCTCAACTGTGCAAATGGCCGCCCCATTCCAGGTGCCATTGCCTTCAGAAAGCTTCACAGCAACCCTGAATAGTCTGCCAAAGACTTTGACAATCGCCTACTCAACCGAGTCGCCTGTTGGAACGCCGGTCTCAGACGAAGCCAAACAAGCCGTCCAAGACGCCGTTGATTTCTTGAGCAGTGAGGGCTACAACATGGTTCCTGCAGACGCCCCAATCGACGGAATTGGCTTAATGAAAAGTTACTACTTAATGAACGCTGGGGAAACTGCCACGATGTTTGCCAATATGCATCTCAACGATCAAGTGATTAAGAAAAATGTTGAGCCATTATCGTGGGCGCTCGGATATGCCGGCCGCTCGATAACTGCCGTTCAGTACAGCCAAGCACTGGCTTTCTGGGATAATATCTCCAGTGACATGGACGCCTTTCAACAGGAGTTCGATCTTTACCTCACCCCAACCACCGCTCATCAAGCACCGCGAATTGACCAACCATTGGTATCGGCAGAGAATCTTGACAAAATGAAACACATTGAAGATTTGAATCCGGAAGACCAAATGCAGCTGATTTGGGATCAATGGTTGCCGGCATTAACGCTATCCCCATTTACTCAACTTGCCAATATCAGCGGCCAACCCGCAATTAGCCTGCCAACCTACGTTGGGGACAATGGACTCCCACTGGGCATTCAATTTATCGCGCGCAAAGGACGGGAAGACCTGCTATTACAGATGGGTAAATTCTTTGAAGACGAGCACAAATTCAAATTTTTGAAGTAGCCTTGTTTCATAAGCACCACGGAGGGGGAGATTCGATGAAGAACGCTTATAAACTCATCAGCCTACTGGTGCTTAGTCTTGCCGTGAGCCTCATTTCAAACCAATTAGAAACACCGGTTCACGCCCAAACAAACAGCCAAATTGCCGCAATTAAAGAAGCTGCCTCAAAGCCGGCCAATCAAAATGCGCTTAATAAGGGAAACGTCCCCAAGCTGTGGTCTCAAGGATACAAAGGTCAGGGAATGGTCATTGCCATCCTAGACAGCGGTATCCAAAATAACCATGAGTTTAAGCTGTCAAATAATGCCACGGCAAAAATATCCAAGACAGATGCCCAGCAATTGATTGACAAGCTCGGTTACGGCAAATATGTCAGTCCGAAAATCCCATTTGCTTACGATTATGTCAATCACAACAACGACGATGCCCAAGCAGACAAAGTTTCCGGCTTTCATGGCTTGATGGTTGCCGGCGTTGCTGCCGCAAATGGTGTCGATCATCAACCGAATTCAAAATACGTTCAAGGCGTCGCCCCGGAAGCCCAGCTGCTTAACATGAAACTGTATGGCGGCTTTTCTGACGAGTCTCCAAACGACGTCGCTCAAGGAATTTACGACGCCGTCAAACTTGGTGCTAATGTCATTAATTTGTCGCTTGGAATCGGTGTCGCTGCTGAATCCATTACCGATCAGGAGCAAGCAGCAGTTCAATACGCAACTAATCATGGTGTCTTTGTAGCCATCGCCGGTAGCAACTTCGGTCATTCAGGAAGTATCGAAAACGACTATAACGAGCAGTCCGCTTCTGATGTCACAGTATAT
>NZ_JAXGWW010000215.1:0-3615 GCF_040773105.1 Lentilactobacillus sp. | reverse complement strand
GGCGAGACCTGGTACTACATCACATATGGTCTTTACCATGGCTTTGCGATGGTCATCAATGACACCTGGCTGCGGTTCAAGAAGAAGCATCAGGACCACATTCCGCACAACAAGTTTACCGAATTATTTGCCATCTTTTTGACATTTAACGTTGTTTGTTTCAGTTTCCTGATTTTCTCAGGATTTTTGAACACACTGTTTTTCGCACCTAAACCATTTTAACTAAGGAGCTGTTTGATATGGATGATAAACAAACTGTACTTGATATTTTAAAAGACTTAACTGGTGAGGATTTTTCTGATAATTTGGATGAAGACCTGTACTCAAGTGCGTTGCTAGACTCAATGGGGACGGTACAATTGCTGCTGGACCTCCAAGACAAATTGGGCGTTGAAGCCCCCGTTTCAGAATTTGATCGAAACGAGTGGAACACACCTGCTAAAATTATTGCGAAAGTCGAAGCAAGCAAATGAGTATGAAAAAGCGGCTCTTCATGATATTTGGGCCGATTTTTGCTGCGGCATTGCTGATGCTGGCAGTCTTTTTATCACCGCTTTGGTCAAGTCTGAATTACGTGAATCCAAAGGTTGTGAATAATGCTGCCTCTTCACTTTCGCCGCAGGTTTTAAAAGGCCAACTGATTAAAAGAAACGCACTTGAACACGGGTATGTTCCATTCTTTGGCTCATCAGAGTGGTCGCGGTTTGATCCATTTCACCCCGCAGTATTGGCGGCGAAGTATGATCGGTCCTACCAACCATTTCTGTTGGGGGCTCGGGGAAGCCAATCGCTGACACACTTTTTCGTGATGCAGTCGATTAATCCTCAGCTAAAAAATAAAAAAGCAGTTGTTTTTGTTTCTCCTCAGTGGTTTACGCCAAAGGGCGAGGATCCCAACGCTTTTTCATTTTACTATTCACCATTACAGACCACCAGTTGGATTAAGCGGGAAAGCGGCTCAAAAATGGATCGTTACGCCGCTTACCGACTTTTACAGATGCCTTCCGGGAATTCGGATAAGGAGATCGCAGGTGCATTGGCACGAATCGCAGCTGGCTTGAAGCCAACAACGTCTCAAATGACCTACGTCAATATCCGTAACCGAATTTTACTGAATGAAGATCAGATCTTCTCGCGTTACCGGGTTCCATTGAACAATGAGAAAACGATCGATAAGAATGAAGAATTGTTACCTAACCAGTACAATTACCAGAAGTTGGATCAACTGGCCGGCAAAATTGGTGCTGAGAAGACAACTTCAAACGACTTCCAAATTGATAATACTTTCTGGAACCGGCGTTTGAAGTCGCATGTTAAGAAGCTCAAAAACTTCCAGGCTCATATGAGTTACGTGAAATCGCCTGAATACAGTGACTTTCAGTTAATGCTGAACCAGTTTGCAAACGACCATACCAACGTTTTATTTATCATTCCGCCAATTAATGCAAAGTGGCAGAAGTATACGGGGATGTCGTCTGCAATGCTGGCAACATTTGACAAGAAGATCACCTATCAGTTAAGATCACAGGGGTTCAACCATATTGATGATTTAAGTCGTGATGGAAATGTTCCGTACTTTATGGCTGATACCATTCATCCAGGCTGGCGCGGCTGGCTGACGATGGACAAAGCAATTCGCCCATTCTTGACAGAAAAGGTTCCAAGTCCAAGATATCGAATTGATAACTACTACTACTCCAAAGAGTGGCAGAACGAAAGTGGAAGTGACAATCATTTTGACGATTAAGTTTAAAAGCAGGGCCGTCATCTTGTTCTTGGCGGGCCTGTTGTCCGTTGGTGCCTACGCAGCACAAAGCAAGACTTTTGCGGCTTATAATGCGGTGACGGCGACCAGCAACAAACATTACGATGCCCAAATTGTGAACCAAAATACGGTCAGCAAGGGCTATAACATTTATTACTACGGGCCATACTACACGAGTCTGTCCACCAAGACCGGGGATGCCAACGGGTATAATTTTAACAATGATTTTGTCCGGGTCATGCAGTCGAAAACGACTAAAACCGGCACGTATGTCCTCTTGCGCTATTTCAACAAAAACCTTGGTTGGATGAACGTTCACGGTATCAAGCCGGTGAGTTTTCAAACCATTGCCAACAGCATGATGAAGCAGTACAACGTCATGGGAACCGCTGTATTGGCGTCTTCCGGTCCCAAGAATACCGCCACAGTCAGCAACGGCATGGCCAACGTGGTCAGAAACACCGCTAACGCGGGCGACGGCTCGGTCGTTTATCCGCTGGCTTCGCTTCAAAAAGCAATGACTGGAGCGATTATTCAACAGTTGATTAGTGCCAATAAGCTCTCTGCCAGCACGAAGTTGAGTCAATATTACCCGGCCGTTCCGTACGCTTCAAACATTACGATTGCTCAAATGCTGTCAATGACTTCGGGAATTGATAACACTGATATCACCCCAAGCAGTCAAATGACTGAAAATCAGGCATATAGCAGTATGGTCAGCCGACTGAAGTCAACGAATAATCACAGCTACAATTACAGTGATGCCAATTACGTCTTGTTGGCCGGGATTATTGCCAAGGTGACCGGACAAAGTTATGCCCAGAATTTGCAAAGTCGAATTTTTGACAAACTAGGGATGAGTCATACGGTTATCGTGGATCAGGATCAGCCGTCAACTAAGGCAACGGTCGCCATCGGATATACCAACGATGGCAAGAATGACTATCAGGATGCCGATACAGTCTCATATGCCCGCCTGTCGGCCATTCCGGGTGCAGGGAACCTGTTGAGTACGCCGAGTGACTATTACAAATTTATTCAAGGCTTACAAAATGGTCAGGTTTTGACTTCTAAGCAGTATCAACAGCTAACAAGTTATGGAAATACTTATTCCGGTGGCTTCTATGTTACCAAAAACGGTATGAAATATAACAATGGCTCGTTTGGCGGCTCCAGCTTCCACACAAGTTATTATGCAACAAATGGCAATTACCACATGGCACTGGTGTTTATGAATCAGTACCCATTGGCTGGCAACGTCAGCGCCAAGACGTTTGCCCAGAAGATGTATGATGTGGCAACGTATTATTAAAATCTAAAAAAATGGTAACCGGCTTGAACTTAGCGGTTACCATTTTTTATAGTCGAAAACGAATTTGCTTACCACTCAATCTCCTCAACCGGTTTTGGCGAATGATTCAACTCATCATTTTTCACCTGGCCGTCGCCGATTTCAATAATGTGGTCGGCCATTGGCTTGATCATGCCATTGTGGGTGACAATGATAACATTCTTATCGGTTTTATTGCTGAAATCCTGAAGTAGTTTAAGGATGCTTTTCCCAGTTTTATAGTCCAGGGCCCCGGTTGGTTCATCACACAGCAACAAATCGGGATTCTTCGCAATAGCTCGGGCAATCGCAACTCGCTGCTGTTCGCCGCCGGAAAGCTGGGCCGGAAAGTTATTGGTTCGTTTTGCCAGACCGACTTCTGCCATCACCTCGGCGACGTCAAGAGAATCAGGTGAAATTTGTGATGCCAATTCGACGTTTTCCAGGGCAGTCAGGTTGGGAATCAAGTTATAGAATTGAAATACAAACCCGACGGAAAGCCGTCTGTATGTGGTTAATT
>NZ_JAXGWW010000214.1:0-3628 GCF_040773105.1 Lentilactobacillus sp. | reverse complement strand
GGTTGAACTGTCCCTTCAAACAGCCGAACACTGAGGACAACGCCACGATAATCATCGTATACCGAATCAAAAACCAGCGCTTTTAACGGTGCATTCACATCCCCATTCGGAGCTGGAATCTTATGAACGATCTGCTCAAGCAATTCAGGGATCCCAATGCCTTTTTTAGCACTGGCCAAGACGGCATCGGACGCATCCAAACCAATTACGTTTTCAATTTCAGTTCGGACCTTTTCGGGTTCTGCTGAAGGTAAATCAATTTTGTTGATCACCGGAACGATTTCCAAATTATCGTCGATGGCCAAATAAACATTGGCCAAGGTCTGAGCTTCAACACCTTGAGCGGCGTCAACAACCAACACCGCCCCCTCACAGGCCGCCAGACTCCGTGAGACCTCATAGGAGAAGTCCACGTGCCCTGGCGTATCAATTAGGTGGAATTCATAGTCGTGGCCGTCTTTGGCGTGATAAGTCAATTCTACGGCGTTTAATTTGATCGTAATTCCTCGTTCCCGCTCCAAGTCCATATTATCAAGAAGTTGATCCTTCATATCACGTTTGGCAACGGTATCCGTCATTTCCAGGATTCGATCGGCTAAGGTCGATTTCCCATGGTCAATGTGAGCAACGATGGAAAAATTGCGAATATATTTTTGATGGTCCTTCATTTTGTTTAAATCCATGTTGTATTCTCACTTTCATTTGTTTAACTCATTGTTTCAATTATACCAGCCCTTCCAGTTTATCTAAAGATTCATTGGCCGGCAAGTGTAACCGTAACCCACAGGGCTATCAAAAAAGGCCAAACATGACGATTTTCGCCAGTTGGCCTCCTGCTTCGCTTCATGATTACTGTGTCTTACTTATCAAAAGCGTCTTTCATTTTATCGAAAAAATTACTGCCGCCCTTGCCGGCGATATTGTCACCGCTGGCCTTCGCGAATGCTTCAAGGGCAATTTTTTGCTCTTTGTTCAGGGTCTTTGGTGTCACGACGTTAACAGTCACACGTTCGTCACCATTTCCATTGCCACGAAGTCTTGGTGCGCCCTTGCCTTTCAGACGGAATGTCGTTCCAGTCTGGGTTCCGGCAGGGACTTTTAATTCAACGTCTCCATGAACGGTTTTCACCTGAATTTTACCGCCAAGCGCTGCTCGGGCAAAAGTAATATCCTGATTGACGTAAATGGTTGATCCGTCTCGAGTGAAGTCTTTACTTGGCTTTACTCTAAAGACAATATACAAATCACCGTAAGGACCGCCGTTATCACCAGCTTCACCTTGTCCTTGCAGACGCATTTGTTGGCCATCATCAATTCCGGCAGGAACTTTGACTTCAAGTGTATGGCGTTCGTCAGTCTTCCCGCGGCCACCACAGGTTGGGCACTTTTCTTTAATTTCTTTACCAGTTCCATGACAAACCGGGCAGGTCTGACGTGACTGCATCCGCCCAAGTGGCGTATTTGTCTCAGTCACGACATAGCCACGGCCGCCACAGTTTGAACAAGTCACCGGAGACGTCCCCGGCTTAGCACCAGTTCCGTGACAGGTCTTACACTGAGCTTCACGATTGTATTTGATTTCAGTCTTTTTGCCAAAAATGGCTTCTTCAAATTCAAGGGTCATCTGATATTGAAGATCCCGTCCCTGTCTGGGTGCGGATGGATCAGCGCGTTGCTGGCCGCCACCGAAGAATTGACTAAATATGTCATCAAATCCAAAGCCGCCACCACCATCAAAGTTACCAAAGCCACCTTGACCTCCAGCGCCGCCAAAGCCTGCACCGGCGCCATCAGCTGAACCATACTGGTCATAATTGGCCCGCTTTTGCGGATCACTCAGCGTTTCATATGCTTCGTTAATTTCCTTAAATTTTGCCTCGGCATCGGGAGCCTTATTAATATCTGGATGCCACTTCTTAGAAAGTTTACGATAGGCGTGTTTGATTTCATCATCGCTGGCGTCTTTGGATACTCCGAGAATGCTATAATAATCTTTTTCTGCCATTAGAAACTCCCATCTTCATACAATTCTTTAACCATGATAATATACCATATTTTAACAAAAAGCCAAAGCCAGTCGGCCTTGACTTCTCATTAGAAATATTAATCAATCGTTATTTTTTATCATCATCGTGAACTTCATGGAAGTCACCATCAACGGTACCATCGTCACCCTTGCCGTCGCCGTTACCATCGGTTGAACCACCTTGGGTTCCAGCATCGCCTTGAGCCTGGCCGTCTTTAGGCGCCTGTTGTTGATACAACTTGACTGCCAAATCTTGAACAATCTTGTTCAAATCGTCTTTTTTGGCCTTCATGTCATCAACGTTGTTATCTTCCTTCGCCTTTTTAAGGGCATCACGAGCGTCTTCAGCCTTCTTGATTTCGTCATCTGATACTTTGCCCTTTACATCTTTGAGCGTCTTATCAGTTTGGAAAAGCAATTGGTCGACTTCATTGTTCAAATCAGCTGATTCCTTACGTTGCTTATCAGCTTCTTCGTTTTCTTTAGCTTCCTTCATCATCTTTTGAATTTCATCATCTGAAAGGCCTGATGAATCCTTGATGGTGATCTTTTGTTCCTTACCGGTCCCTTTATCCTTGGCAGAAACGTTTACAATCCCGTTCTTGTCAATATCGAATTTAACTTCGATTTGAGGAACCCCACGAGGAGCTGCTGGAATGTCAGTCAACTGGAACTGACCAAGCGTTTTATCATCGGCAGCCATTGGACGTTCACCTTGAAGAACGTGAATGTCAACGGCCGGTTGATTATCGGCAGCAGTTGAGAAAACCTGTGATTTACTGGTAGGAATCGTTGTGTTACGATCAATCAACTTGGTGAAGACACCACCCATGGTTTCGATACCCAATGAAAGCGGTGTGACATCAAGTAAAACAACGTCTTTCACATCACCAGTAATCACACCACCTTGAACAGCAGCACCCAAGGCAACGGCTTCGTCAGGGTTGATTGAGTGGTTGGATTCCTTGCCGGTCCATGATTTAACAGCTTCTTGAACAGCTGGAATTCGAGTTGAACCACCATTTAAGATGACTTGGTCAATATCTGATGTACTTAACTTAGCATCCTTCAATGCGTTGTCGAACGGGGTCTTGGTCTTGGCAACCAGGTCAGCCGTCAATTCATTGAATTTGGCACGGGTCAAAGTAGTTTGCAGATGTAATGGCCCATTATCGCCTGCTGAAATAAATGGCAAACTGATTTCTGATTCAGTCACACCGGACAAATCCTTCTTCGCCTTTTCGGCAGCATCCTTCAAACGTTGAAGCGCCATCTTGTCTTTAGACAAATCAACGCCGTTTTCCTTCTTGAAGCCTTCAACTAACCAATCAATGACACGTTGGTCAAAGTCATCACCACCAAGGTGGGTATCACCGTTTGTTGACAGAACTTGGAAAACACCGTCACCCAATTCAAGGATGGAAACATCAAACGTTCCACCACCCAAATCGTAGACCAAAATCTTTTCGTCTTTATCCTGCTTATCCAAGCCAAATGCCAAAGCAGCTGCGGTTGGTTCGATGATAATTCGCTTAACGATTAAACCAGACATCTTAACGGCATCTTTATTTGCATGACGTTATGAATAGTTAAAGTATGCAG
>NZ_JAXGWW010000213.1:0-3640 GCF_040773105.1 Lentilactobacillus sp. | reverse complement strand
GAACGTTAAACTTCAAATTTCCATCCACCCTCAAGCCCAAAATATATATTAATTCTGGGATTGGTGAAAATGAGGTGAAGTCAGGATTTAATCAATATTTCTTCGGAAACATTTCAACAGATCTGGAACGACAACGAATTATGTGGGTTCAACCGATGAATGAAAGTGATGAGTTTAAGAATGCGATTAAGGAGCTGGTTCATACAACCGCTGAATTTATTAGAATAGAATTTAAGCGGAGAAAAGAAAAAGGGTTAAAAATACGTAATGCAAAAGTCAAAAACATGTACAATCCATTTGCTGACCAAACAGATAAAAATTAAACGGGGGATTTAATCATGACTATCAAAGTAGAAATTCACATTCCAGAACACGTAATCATTACCGCAGATGATGCTAAAGTCGTTATTACACGAAAAGGAATTCGAAGTTTTGCCAACCGTGGGCAAAATGGAGATCAAACAATTCCATTAACAAATATTATTGGAGTTGACTTCAAAAAAGCCGGTGTTACTGCTGGCCAAATCAACTTCATCACTGCTGCTGGCAATCAAACAACCGGTGGACTCGGTGCCCTGCCAGGATTCGCACATGGTGCTTACAACAAAGCCAATAATGTTGTTTTCCGTGGGGGATCTAATAACAAAGATATGGAAAAGTTAAAAACATTTGTAGAAAACAATATGGGGCCAAAAGAATCTCAAGCACAGGCTACTGATACCGCTGATGAAATTGCTAAGTTCAAAAAGCTTCTTGATGACGGAACAATCACTCAGGAAGAATTCGACGCGAAGAAAAAACAATTATTGGGCTTATAGAGGGGAAAATCATAATGAAAATTAGAAATTCAATTATGTTAGGTGTTACCGCATTATCTTTGGGTGGAATTATGAGCATCACATTTCCAACCACCATAGATGCTTCATCCTGGCATACTTCTGCAATCCCCTATCGATTGCGCGGACATTGGTATGCAACAGCTAATCCAAACTATGGAGTAAAAATCTATCGGCATTATATCCATTTTTCTGGTGAGAAATCCGTTCATTTTACAAAATGGAAGTATCTCGGAAATCACTTCTATAAATTCCGATATAGCAACGCTTACGGTGATTCAAATTCACTGCATTATTTCAGTCCTCATAAGATCTCAATGAATTCATTCTGGCACTCATACTTTAGATAACGAGGGTAACGAGCATGAAATTAAGAAAGTCAATTATATTAGGAATTGTTGCATTAACCTTGTAAGCACTAAATAACTGGACGTCTACTTCGTAGACGTCTTTTTGAGTACCATAGAATTATTAATTAAGTATGAGGTGATTCTTTATGGAAAAGACCATTGTGCCAGTACCCACTGAAAAGTTACAAATTACAAAGATTGATGATCCCAATAAAATTCAACCGGCTTGTCAATTAACCGTCAATAATAAAAAATTAAGTATCTTTAATAATGCCCAGCCAGAAATATTGAAGATCATTCTAAAGGAGCTGATGGCGGGTGCCTAAATTACTCAACTTTACCGAATTAGATAAAGTCTATTTGGTTTGCGGCAAAACAGATTTACGCAAAGGAATTGATGGGTTAGCAACAATTATCCAAGATCAATTCGACTTAAATCCATTTTCACCCGCATTGTTCCTATTTTGTGGAACACGGAAAGACAGATTTAAAGCTATCTATTGGGAAGGTGACGGCTTTGTATTACTTTACAAACGTTATGAATCAGGACATTTACAATGGCCAAGAACCGCAGTGGAAGTCCGGCAATTAACAAATCAGCAACTCAAATGGTTACTAACCGGGCTGACGATTGAACCATCGGTTCATCGTGTTAGACCAGGCAATATTTATTGAAAGTCTCGCTCTGTCAACCTTTCTAAAAGGTATAGGCAAGATTCAAACTTCATGATATGATCATTGAAAACCAACCGAGGTGGTGAGACCAATGGATATTATTGAGGAGCTTAAAAAGATTAATGCCAGTCAACAAGCTCAAATTGAAGAGCTTATTCGGCAGAATCAAATTTTAACTGAGCAGGTAAAATATCTTCGCAACAAATTATATGGTCATTCGAGTGAAAAATCGATTGACGATGGTCAAACCTCTCTATTTGATGACGCCAGTAATGGTGTTTTCGAAGACCCAGAGTCAACTGGAGAACAAATCGAAATTGTCACAGTTCGTAAAAAGAAAAGGCAAAGTCAAAAAGCGAAAATCACGAAAAACCTCCCGATAAAGGAAGAACTGATTGAATTAGCCGAACATAATTGCCACAATTGTGGCAATGCCTATCAGATATTTAAACGGTTGATTGGAGACAAATTTCATCTCCAACCAGCTCAAGCATACATAGTTCGTCGGTATCAGGAAGTTGGCAAATGCCAACATTGTTCAGAGGACGTCAATTACGATGGCGACCAATTTGTTTCGGCAACGGTCCCACAATCATTCATGGCCCATAGTTTGGCTTCAGAAGATTTAGTCGCAACAATTATTGCCAATAAATATGAATTAGCCTTGCCACTTTATCGTCAACGACAACGTTTAAAGGAATTGGGACTATCGGTATCCGAAGCCACCTTAAGCAATTGGGTGATTTTTGGATCGGAGAGGGTTGCTTTAGTCGATCAGTTGCTTTTCAGGAAGCTTAAGCAGCAACCATATTTGCATGGCGATGAAACGCCAATTCAAGTTTTACGAGAACCAGGAAAGTCGGCAACCTCAAAGTCATTTCTATGGGAAATGCGATCTGCCGCTAACGCGGCTACTTCGATTATCCATTTTCATTATGACCCATCTCGAAGTGAAAAAGTGGCCCGGGCGATTTACGAAGGCTTCAACGGAACTCTTGTCTGCGATGGCTATGCGGGTTACAATCACATTCCGCCAGGGATTCGGCGGGCTGGCTGTTGGGCGCATGGACGACGAAAATTTGTGGATGGCACTAATGGAATTGAGAGCCAAAGGAGTCTTGGCCGCAAATTTGTCAAAAAGTTCGATCAACTATTTGCGATCGAACGAAAAGCTCAGGGCTTTTCACCACAACAGTTGTTAGAGATTCGACAACGAGAGTCCAAGCCAATTGTCAATAGCATATGGCAGCTAATGAGTGAAACTACCCCTATCAACAAGTCTAAGTTGGGACGCGCTTATACCTACATGGTGAATCAGCGTGAACAACTAGAGGTCTTTTTAAATGATCCTGGGGTGGCCATTAGTAATAACATTGCCGAACGGAGTATCAAAACTTCGGTCATTGGTCGTAAGAATTGGCTTTTTAGTACCGGCCAGCGCGGAGCCAAGGCTAACGCCCTCTTCCTAGGCCTATTCGAAACGGCCATTGCCAATCATTTAGATTTCAAAAAATACTTAGTCTATCTGTTCACCTACTTGCCTCGGTTAGGAGATTCCCCAACTGACGAGGAGTTAGAGGCTTATTTACCATGGGCTAAAGCAGTACAGCAAAGCTGTGCAGCTTAACTGTAAAAACTTAAAAAGGCATTCGATTGTGTTATCTGAAGAATAACATGCTCGAATGCCTTTTTGAATACGTCCAATTATTTAGTGCTTACATTTAATTTTAATTCGAATTTTGTTGATCAGCTCTGCCACAATGAATCCCAACGCAATTG
>NZ_JAXGWW010000212.1:0-3643 GCF_040773105.1 Lentilactobacillus sp. | reverse complement strand
GTCAATGCCGCAATTTCTCAAGCAATTAAATAATGAATGACAAGAGGGTTTCATCCATTCCTGGATGGCCCTTTTTGTATGCCCAATTCGGCAAGCATTCCGATTAAATCATGGCCGATAGTAGAATGGGTGTTTTTTAAGTAATGTTACACATTTATAATATTCTTGAAAAGAAGTTAAAAAACGACTACGAGAATAGTCATTTGCGCTGTAATATTTGCTGCACCAGCCATTTCACGTATTGTGTTCAAACCGATTTGGGCATATGTTTGTTGAGTGAATGAGCGACAGATGTTCAATTTTATCTTTTGGACAAATTAATAGAAATGTGGAGTGGTTTTAAAATGGGTGCATTCAATAAAAAGGTTAGAATTATGATTCTTTCGGTGCTGACGGTTATCCTGTCAATTTCGTTTTTTGGCGGCGTCAAAGCATCTGCAAGTACAACAATCATTCCAGATATTTCCGAGTGGCAGGGTAAACTGACCAGCACCCAAGTTGCCAACTTAAAGGGACAGGTTTCATTTATTATTAATCGGCGTCAATACGGCGCCAATTACCAAGATAAGTATGCGACCAATAATACAAATTTGTATGATCAATACGGGATTCCGTTTGGCGAATACGATTACGCAACCTTCACCAGTGCAGCCAGCGCCCGCAATGAAGCCAACGTTTTTTATCAACACTCAAACAAAGACGCCAAGTTTTATGTTCTCGACTATGAAGAAAACGATGTCACTTCTGGAACGACGAATGCTGCAGTGAAGGCGTGGTATAATCAAATGCGTTCACTGACCAGCAAGAAGCTTGTTTTCTATTCATACCAATCATTTGCGACGACGTATGCCAATACCGCGCGCAAGAGTTTTGATGCGCAGTGGATTGCCAACTACTCGTCACGGCCAACTATTCAAACTGATTTGTGGCAGTATACCAACAAAAAGTACGTTCCAGCTTTGAAAGAGTCTGTTGACGCCAGCACGATCTTAAATTCCAGCAAGCCAATCACTTGGTGGATCGGCGGCGCACAGTCTGAAGATGTTGCTCAACCAACCTATTTCACTGATGCTGTCACGAGCGTGAAGACCCTTAAGAAGATCTATTTATATGATTCAACCAGCTTTAAAAAAGCCAATCGGGTCGTCAAGGTCAACGCCGGGACAAAGGTTGCCGTTAGTTCCGTGCATAAACGGGCCAGTGGATCGTATTATTTTGAAACAGCAGACGGGCGTTATCTGACTGCTAATAAGAATTATGTTCAGTAATCTGGACAACAACCTGGAGGTCAATCATGAAACTTTATAAATTAGGTGGCGTTTTATTGCTGAGTCTGGTTCTTGTCGGCTGTAGTAATGGCAATTCCAGTAAGCAAAGCTCTAATAATGCGTCTAAAAGCGATATGCAAAATTCCAGCAGTACCGCCAGCAGTTCGAGCCAACAACCTGCTTCTGCAACCAGCACTTCAGGTGCCAATCACGCACAATCCGATAGTCAATCGTATGATTTCTCATCGTTGACCAAGGATCTCTCAAGTAAATTGAGTGATACATTATTACCACAGAATTCCGGCTTGAGCGACACATCGAAAAATGTCCATATCAGATACAACGGAAATTCTGCCAACAGTAACATTTACTATAGCCTTGGAGACAGCGCATTGGCGTTGAATGATCCAAGTCTTAAAAGCGAAACACCTTACGCAGTATTAAGTAAACGAAGCTATTCATCATCATCTGAGGCTCAGAGTCATTTGGATTACACAGCTGCCTCAGAAATCAAGGGCCTGCCAAAGGTTGACCTTGGCCATTCGATCGTCGGCCACACCCAGTCAGGCGCCGGCCAGCAGTATATTTCCTGGAATGAAGGGAATTGGTCAATCAGCGTTCACGGAAGTCCGGTTAACAATACCACGCCTAAGAAGTTAGCTGTTTCAAGCGTGTCAATGTTTGAAAATTATGCCTTGCCGGCTCCAAATACCCAAGGCGTTGTTAAATTCAATGTGGGTAGTCAATCACAAGTGATCACCTGGCAAAATGGCAGTGTTGTCTACCGCCTCCGTGCCAACGATCCAGCGACTGCGATTAAAATGGCCGCCAGCATGAAATAAGCAGGATATGAATAATCAGGTTTCCGGATGATGGAGGCCTGTTTTTTTGTGCGCCCGAATGGTTGGTGGTTACGATATTGCAACAAGTTGCTCGTTAGCATAAAATGACTACATTAATCTAAAAAGTGAGGAAGTCTCAATGTCAATCCGATATGAAATGGCAACTCAAGCACAACTGCCAAGAATTGTTGAAATTTATAACCAAATTATTCCCAGTCGTCTGGCAACCGCTGATCTTGAACCGGTTTCAGTGGCGTCACGACAAGCTTGGTTTGACGCGTTTAATCCTGATACGCGACCACTTTGGGTTATGAAGGATGGAACCCAAATCGCCGGTTGGGTCGGGTTGGAGTCCTTTTACGGCCGGCCGGCATACCACAAAACTGCTGAGATCAGCATTTACATCGATGAGAATTTTCGTCACCAGGGATTAGGCCAACAGACAATTGATTTCGTGACGGAACAACTCCCTGACTTGGGGCTTGACGGGTTGGTGGCCTTTATTTTTAGTCATAACATCCCAAGCCAGAAGCTGTTTAAACACAACGGCTTTGAGGTGTGGGGGCATCTTCCCGATGTGGCGGAAATGGACGGGAAGCGTCGGAGCTTAGACATTTTGGGCAAACATTTTTAACTGATTGGAGTGGCTTGTAAGTAAGACGGTCCCGGTTAAAGGACAATATCAGATTCATAAACAATAATGAGTCAGTCAAAGCACGGTGCCATTGGGTTCCGTGCTTTTTATTTGAAATAATTTAGACAGATGCTTGCATTTTCTAAGTTACATATGTAAACTGGTAGTTGATAAGAGTTACAAATGTAAACTTTAAAATTCAAAAAATGAGGTTAATTAATATGATAGATGCAAAAAATGTGACCATTACCGATTCTGAGTGGGAAGTGATGCGGGCAATTTGGACGATGGGCCAACCAACCAGCCGTGAATTAATTGATGCAATGGCTGAGCTTCAGGGCTGGTCGGACTCAACCACGAAGACGCTGCTTCATCGATTGATTAAAAAAGAGGCGGTTGAACAGGTTGGAGATACGCGCCCATACACGTTCGAACCGGTTGTTGGTGAAAAAGAATCGATGTCTGCTGCAGCCGATGACTTATTCGACCATATGTGTGCGATGAGGGCCGGGTCAACGATTGCTCAAGTGATTAAGACCCGGGAACTTTCGAAAAAAGATATTGCGGAATTACAGCGGATTTTAGCTGAGAAAGAAAAGACCGCTCCAGATATGGTGCAGTGCAACTGTTTACCAGGGAAAATGACATGCGAGGAGGATGGTTGAAATGGCAAATATGAAGGATGACATGAATGATATGGATCACTCAAAAATGGATCATATGGATCATGATATGAATGGCATGGATCATTCTAAGATGAATCACGATATGAGCAGCATGGACCATTCAAAGATGGGACATGATATGAGCGGCATGGACCATTCGAAGATGGACCACATGGATATGTCCGGTATGGATCACGATAATATGGACATGGGTGGCGACATGATGATGCATGG
>NZ_JAXGWW010000211.1:0-3647 GCF_040773105.1 Lentilactobacillus sp. | reverse complement strand
GAAGAACCCTCAAACCTACGAAATTCTGACACCTGAATCAGTCGGGGCCGCTAAGACCACTCTGCCACTTGGAAAATTGTCAGGCTCTCATGCTGTAATGGCGAAGCTCAAGGAAATTGGTTTTGACGTTGATCAAGATGATATGAAGCAAATTTTTCCAATCTTTAAACAAATGGCGGATACCAAATCCATTATTGATGAATCAGATCTACGAGTGATTATGAACAAAGTAAAGGAGGTCGTCCGTTAATGACAAACCAAGTGGCAAAAATCACCGTTCTTTCGGGAGATTATATCGGACCAGAAATTATGAAGGCCGGCTTAGCGGTGCTAAAAGCTGTCAGTCAGGATCAATTTCATTACCAAATCGATGAACAACCCTTTGGAGGTGCCGGTATTGATCAATTCGGCGTTCCCCTACCGGATGAGACTCTTTCGTCAGCCAAGCAGAGTGACGCGGTTTTATTAGCAGCAATTGGCGGGCCTAAGTGGGATGACGCGCCCAACCGGCCGGAAAAAGGATTACTCCAAATCCGACAAGAATTGAATTTATTTGCGAATATTCGACCAACGTCGATTCGCGCGGCGATGCAACGTTATTCTCCAATTAAGCAGGTGGAACCAGTTAATTTTGTAATTGTCCGTGAATTAACTTCCGGAATTTATTTTGGCAAGCCCCGTGAAATTGATGACACCCACGCAATTGATACGATGCGCTACACAGTCGATGAAATTCGCCGGGTTGCCCGGGTGGCATTTGAAATGGCGATGAAACGCAAACGACACGTGACCATGGTTGATAAAGCCAATGTCTTGGCGACTAGTAACCTTTGGCGCCGAGTGGTTGCTGAAGTCGCTGCCGATTTCCCGGAAGTTCACTACGATACCAGTTATGTTGATGCTGCGGCAATGAAGATTATTAGTGCCCCTGAACAGTTTGACGTCATTTTAACCGAGAACATGTTTGGTGATATTTTAAGCGACGAGGCCGCTGAAATCACCGGTTCTCTTGGAACCATTCCTTCGATGAGTCGGGGGACTGATGGTCCGGCATTGTATGAGCCAATTCATGGATCAGCACCCGATATTGCCGGAAAAGGGATCGCAAATCCGTTGTCAATGATT
Source organism: Lentilactobacillus sp. (assembly GCF_040773105.1). Taxonomy (NCBI): domain Bacteria; kingdom Bacillati; phylum Bacillota; class Bacilli; order Lactobacillales; family Lactobacillaceae; genus Lentilactobacillus; species Lentilactobacillus sp. The sequence continues at coordinate 2,522 of NZ_JAXGWW010000211.1, read as the reverse complement.
AACTCAGTGGCTATGATGCTAACCCATACGTTTGATCGCTCCGACCTTGCGGATCAAATCAGCCAAAGTGTAGATGCGGTGATTGATAGTGGCACCGTGACTCCCGATTTGGGTGGAAATGCAACCACCAACCAAGTGACAAACGCGATCATTCAACAAATTTACGAAAGAAGGCACAACTATGTCGAAAACGATGTTCGATAAAATCTGGGACCAACATGTCATTACCGGAAAGCCCGGTGACCCACAACTGATATACGTGGACCTGCATCTGCTTCATGAAGTGACCTCTCCACAAGCGTTTGAAGGGTTACGCGAAAATCATCGAAAAGTCCGGCGAACCGATAAAACCTTTGCGACCATGGATCATAACGTCCCAACCGTTGATATCTTTAATATTCAAGACGCCATTGCCAGAAAACAAATTGATACCCTGCAAAAAAATACCGATGAATTTGGGATCCGCTTGGCTGGCATGGGCGATGAAGATCAAGGCATTATTCACGTTATCGGGCCCCAACTTGGACTGACACAGCCGGGGATGGTCATTGTCTGTGGCGATTCACATACTGCCACTCACGGCGCATTTGGCTCAATTGCCTTTGGGATTGGGACCAGTGAAGTTGAACACGTTTTAGCAACCCAAACAATCTGGCAGACGAAGCCAAAGACGATGGGGATTCACGTTCATGGGAAATTACACCATGGTGTTTACGCTAAGGACATCATTATGGGTATTATTGCCCGTGAAGGTGTCGCTTTTGGAACTGGTTATGCGGCTGAATTTTATGGCGACACAATTTCGAATATGAGCATGGAAGAACGGATGACCCTTTGTAATATGGCGATTGAAGGCGGCGCCAAGATGGGAAATGTGCAGCCTGATCAGACCACATTTGACTATGTGGCCGGACGTAAATATGCACCAAAACAGATTGATAAGGCGATTGAATACTGGAAACAGTTTACGACTGACGATGAAGCTGCATTTGATAAAGTGATTGATTTTGATGTCAGTGATCTCTCACCATATATTTCTTGGGGGACCAATCCCGGCATGTCAATTCCTGTAAACGGCCGCTTTCCCGAAATTAAGGATGAAGACGATCGTAAGGCTTATGAGTACGTTGGCTTAAAACCAGGTGGTAAGCCGGAAGAAATTCCAATTCGGTGGGCATTCTTCGGTTCGTGTACCAACGGCCGCTTGTCTGACCTGAAAATTGCCGCTTCGGTCTTAAAGGGCCACCACATCGCCGAAGGATTAACCGCTTGGGTGGTGCCGGGCTCACGAACGATTAAGGAACGGGCCGAAGAATTAGGCATCGACCAGATATTTAAGGATGCGGGCTGTGAATGGCGCGAACCTGGTTGTTCAGCTTGCTTGGGGATGAATCCCGATCACGTTCCCGCGGGAATCCACTGCGCTTCTACGTCAAACAGAAACTTTGAAGGCCGCCAAGGGGTAGGCTCCAGGACGCATTTAGCAAGCCCGGCGATGGTTGCTGCAGCTGCGATTAACGGTCACTTTATCGATATTTCAAAGGAGCAGGTCTAAATTATGGTAGAAAAAATTAAGGTTATCAAAAGTACGTCAATTCCAATTATGCGAGACAACATAGATACTGATCAATTGATTCCAAAGCAGTTCTTGAAGAATATTTTAAAGACCGGCTATGGCAAAAATCTATTTTACGATTGGCGCTATGAAAAGCCCCATCAACCCAATCCTGACTTTATTCTTAACAAACCGGAACGCCAAGGGGCTGAAATTTTAATTGCCGGCGATAACTTTGGCTGTGGGTCCTCACGGGAACATGCTGTCTGGGCACTGAAAGACTGGGGATTTCGAGTGGTCATTGCTGGCGGCTATAGTGATATTTTTTATATGAACAGTACCAAAAACGGTTTTTTAGCAATTATTTTACCCAAAGATCAACGAGATTTCTTAGCCAGTGCCCCGGCAGATGCTGAAATTACCGTTGACCTCCCAAATCAAGAAGTCAGATATCAAGGACGCGCCTTTCATTTTGAGATTGACCCTCTGTGGAAACACAAGTTTGTCAACGGGCTCGATGATATTGCGATTACGATGGATTACAAGCAGCAGATTGAAGACTACGAGGCCAGTATCCCAAGCTTTGATTAGCAGCGGCGTGCTTCAGTGAATCAATCCCTGAGGTGATGGAAAAAATGACGTTATTGGAGGCAGATGCCTATGGAAAGACCGATCACACTACAAGGTCGAATTGACCGAACGAAAGAATCTCCATTGTTTTATGAAATTTTTGCCCTAGTTTCCGGCGGCATGTTTTTGGACGCAGTTGACGTTTACTTAGCCAGCGCGGTGGCAACAACCGTTTTAAAAGACGGCTGGTCCACCTTGCAGCAAAACTCTTACTTTTTATCCAGTGGCTTTTTAGGCTTATTTATCGGCTCACTGATTGCTGGGTTTATTGGTGATTTAAAGGGACGCCGAGTCGCTTATCAAATTAACCTGTTGATGTTTGGCGGCTTTACCTTTT
>NZ_JAXGWW010000210.1:0-3651 GCF_040773105.1 Lentilactobacillus sp. | reverse complement strand
TCCGAATCTCCAACTGTCTACATTGTGGGTGAAATGGGCCTGAAACAAGTCATTTTAGCAAATCACTCTCGACTCGAAGCCGACCATCCGGATTACGTAGTCGTCGGGCTTGATTCTGACTTAACCTATGAGAAGCTCTCAGAGGCTGTCTTAGCCATCCGAAGCGGGTCGACATTCATTGGTACCAATCCGGACACAAACATTCCCAAAGAACGTGGTATGATGCCTGGAGCAGGGTCTGTCGTTAAGTTCGTCGAATATGCGACCCAGACGGCTCCAATTATGATCGGCAAACCCAAAGCCCGGATTATTCAAAGCGCATTAACTAAGATTGGCCTGCGCAAGGACGAGGTTGTAATGGTCGGCGATAATTACAATACGGATATCTTGGCCGGTATCAATGCCGGCGTCGATACACTCTTGGTCTACACAGGGTTGTCAACCAAAGAACAAGTTGATTCAAAACCCGTTGCACCAACATATCAAATCAATAGTTTAGATGATTGGCGGCTTTAATTTTGCGATTAATTGGAAAACAAATTGGTTACGCAATATTGATGGTACTTGGATGCCTGGCACTGGCTATTTTTTTGACCGTCAACAGCATTTGGCTGTTTGATCTTAATAGTCACTTTCTGGATTTGAAGCAAGCAACCGGTCTTAATTCAGCACAGATGCACTCGGATTATGTCCGCATTATTCAGTATCTCCAGCTGCCGTGGATTTCGTCGTTAAAGTTTCACTATTTCTTCAGTTCTGCGAAGGGACTCCAACATTTTCACGACGTCAAAAATTTGATTTTGTTAAACAATGGATTGGGAATTATTTTGGTACCAATCGGCAGCTATCTGTTACATCGGTTAAATAAAAAATCACTAACGTGGATCCTGATAACGCCCATTAAAGTGGTCGTGACAGGTTCGTTAGTGATTATCGCACTGATGTTGGTTAATTTTGAGCAAGTATTCATCGCATTTCATGAAGTACTGTTCCGAAACCAGGACTGGATTTTTGATCCGAATACCGATCCGGTGATTAATATGCTGCCGGATACATTTTTCCTGGAGTGCTTTTTATTGTTCTTTGTTCTGTTCTTTGCCATGCTCGGATTTATTTACTGGCAGGGACGCCGATCAATTCGCCATGCTTAAGCTTGGTTAGGGTTCTTCATTAGAATCCAGAGAATCAGGTAGGCAATAATTCCTGGGAAAAACGGGGTAAACGCCAGCAGGACGAATATGGTGCGGGCAAGCAACGCGTTCCAACCGTAATGTTCACTCAAACCACCAATGACGCCCGCAATAATCCGGTCGTTAGCGGAACGATAAATATTAATCTTCAAAAGATCATCTCCCAATTTTTAATTTATGCTTAAACTCACTATAACCAATTCGCATTTGCATTTCAATTATGATATATTATTATGTTGTACAAAGGAAATAACTAGGAGAATTCGATGTTAACTATAAATGTAAATGGAAATTTAGGAAATCAAGAAGTTGTCCTATCTGATAATACTGTTGGTACGTTAACAGGCGCCAGAGTATTTGGATCCGCAATGGGTGGCAATCAAGTTGTTCAGTGGACCTTCATTTCGACTGGCCACCAGCACGAAGGCTTTGTATATGCCGGCAATCTCTTAGAGGGATTAGTCATTCAATCGATGAATGGTAATGACACTTACCAGATTCACTTCACAAAGAAATAAGCACTCACAATAAGCTGTATACATAATGAGACTGGATATTGGACCTTAAATATTCAGTCTCATTCTTTCTAAAGGAGATTATCATGAACGTTGGAATCGATAAAATTGGCTTTTTTACTTCAGACTATTATATTGACATGGTCGACTTGGCACATGCCCGCGGTGATGATCCGAACAAATACCTAAAAGGGATTGGTCAACAACAGCAGGCGGTTATTCCGCCGACTCAAGATGTTGTCACATTAGCGGCCAACGCGGCTGACCAAATCCTGTCCGAGGATGATAAGGACGCCGTTGATATGGTCATATTTGGCACTGAAACCGGTGTCGACAATTCAAAGTCAGCAGCAATATACGTCCAATCGTTACTTGGCATTTCCAATAATGCCCGTTCATTTGAAATTAAGCAGGCTTGCTATGGTGGCACTGCCGGGATTCAGATGGCTCTCGACCACATTGCGCTTTATCCCGACAGTAAAGTTTTAGTCTTAGCCGCTGACGTTGCCCGTTATGGGTTAAAGACGCCGGGTGAAGTCACCCAGGGTGGCGGGGCGGTGGCGATGCTTTTGTCTGCCAACCCACATCTTTTGCGGTTGGATGGTCAAAGTGCCTTTCATTCAGAAAACATCATGGACTTTTGGCGGCCGTTTTACAAACGAGAGGCCATTGTTGACGGTCATTATTCCACTGATGTCTACATTAACTTTTTTAAAACCACTTTTGAGGACTATTGTGAGAAATATCAGCGCACACTGACCGATTTTTCAGCGTTGGTCTTTCACATTCCGTTCACGAAGATGGGCCTTAAAGCATTAAGAACGGTCATTTCAGATGACACACACGGACAAAAATTGTTGTCGGAATTTGAACTGTCAAAACAATATAATGCCCAAGTCGGCAATTTGTATACGGGCTCTCTTTATTTAAGCCTTTTGTCACTCTTGGCAAAGGCGACAGATCTAAAGGCGGGGGACCGAATTGGCCTGTTTAGTTATGGATCCGGTGCGCAAGGGGAATTTTACAGTGCCACAATTGCGGATGAACTGGATAGGGACGCTTTGGCCAACCAAGTTGAGTCACGGCTGGCTCAGCGAACGAAGTTAACAATTCCTGAGTATGAAACACTTTATTCAACCGGCTTGCCAACTGATGGTGGGAATGTTACATTTGACAAGGCTCATGACACTGGTCGGTTTATTTTAGCGGGTCGACAAGATGATAAACTGGTCTATGAGGACACTAAAAAAAGCTAATGCAAGAATCCTTCTCACACTAACTTTTTGAGTAAATCATTATGAAATATCACTTCGATAAAGGCTGACCACTTTTCCCAGAATGCTCACTCGGGTTAAGATGATTGGCGCCATTGTGTCGTTTTCGGGTTGAAGGCGGTAATGATCACTTTCCTTGAAGAATCGTTTACACGTTGCTTCATTTTCGTCAGTCATGGCAATGACGATATCTCCATTATCAGCAGTTGCCTGTTTGCGGACGACAACGTAATCGCCATCAAGAATCCCTGCATTGATCATACTTTCTCCGCGAATCTGCAGCATAAACAATGGTTGATCGCTATGCGACAAGGCTGGTGGCAACGGGAAATAGTCTGTCGCTTCTTGGACGGCTAAAATTGGTTCACCAGCAGTAACCGTTCCTAGAACCGGAATTTGCTTTTGCTGCGGCTGCATGCCTAAAACGTCCAAGCCGCTCTCGGTAAGCTCGAGTGCGCGGGGTTTGGAAGGGTCTTTAACCAGATAGCCCTTCTTTTCCAACCGCGAAATGTGTCCGTGAACGGTAGATGTCGACGACAAGTGAACCGCCTCGCCAATTTCTCGAACCGTTGGTGGATACCCGCGATCATTAACCCGTTCCCAGATGAAGTGGAGTATTTGATATTGTTTACTTTGGGGATCATTCGTCACTTTTGACATTTTCGACACCTC
>NZ_JAXGWW010000209.1:0-3658 GCF_040773105.1 Lentilactobacillus sp. | reverse complement strand
GGGTTTATTATGAGGGTGAGGATCCTGATCACCCAACGAAATTACCAAAACGACAACGATAATTTATGAAATCAATTGACTTTCGTGGGAATAATTTGTATTATGTTAATTGGTATTGTTTGCCCCACGATAAGCCCCGGAATCTTATTTGGTGTCGAACAAACACAGGAACATGGAGGAATTAATAGTGCGTACAACTTATATGGCAAAACCTGGTGAAGTAGAACGTAAATGGTACGTTGTTGACGCAACAGACGTATCTCTTGGTCGTCTTTCATCAGCAGTAGCAACAATTTTACGAGGCAAGAACAAGCCGACTTTCACACCTAACGTCGATACTGGTGACAACGTAATTGTTATCAATGCCAGTAAAGTAGGTCTGACTGGTCGCAAAGACAAAGACAAGATCTATTACCACCACAGTCGTTTTATTGGTGGTTTGAAGCAACGGACTGCCGGTGATTTACGTCAAAACAATCCTGAAAAGTTAATTGAAACTTCCGTTAAAGGGATGCTTCCTCATGGAACATTAGGTCATAAGATTGGTTTGAAGTTACATGTCTATGCAGGTCCTGAACACGATCAACAAGCTCAAAAACCAGAAGTATTAGACATTAATAACCTAATTTAAGGAGGAATTCACTTTGGCTCAAGTACAATATCGCGGCACTGGCCGTCGTAAAGATTCAGTTGCTCGAGTACGTTTGGTACCCGGAACTGGAAAAATTATTATGAATGACAAAGCAATTGAAGATTACATCCCATTTGCTAACTTGCGTGAAGTTGTTGTGCAACCATTTAACGTTACTGAAACCTTAGGTAACTATGATACCTTGGTTAACGTTAATGGTGGTGGATTCTCTGGACAAGCTGGAGCAACTCGTCATGGAATTGCTCGTGCATTGCTCGCAGTAGATCCTGACTTCCGTGGACCATTAAAGCGCGCTGGTTTATTAACCCGTGACGCTCGTATGAAAGAACGTAAGAAGCCAGGTCTTAAAAAAGCCCGTAAAGCTTCACAATTCTCAAAGCGTTAAAATTTATTTTGCGTTTCAAAACACTTCCAAGATTGGGAGTGTTTTTTTGTTGGCCCGGTTTATTGAGATTATTTTAAAATTCCAGCCAAAGCGACATTCCGCGACAAATAAGTATTAGAATACATCACGTTATTGTATAATAGATGCATCAAATTTAAAGGGGTTACAAAGATGCCTGTTAAGAAGAAAACGTTAAGGCTGAACATGTTGGCAATGTTTATTGCAATTATTATCCTCCAGACATCGATTCCGTTAATCGGTTACATTCCAATTGGACCATTGGAGATTACCATCATTCCAATGACCGTGGTCGTCGCAACAATTCTCATGGGGACACTGGACGGCGCCATTATTGGTGGTATCTGGGGCTTAACCGTTTTTATCAGAGCGTTTGTCTGGCCGACCAGTCCGCTTGCTGCAATCGTGTTTGTCAATCCGGTGATCTCCATTTTTCCACGAATCATGATTGGCGTCGTTGCCGGCTTTGCATACACACAATTACGAAAACACTTTAAAAAAGCTGCCGTCAGTATGTCGATTGCTGCTGTTCTGGGTTCCTTAACGAATACGGTTTTAGTGTTGGGGTTAATCTACGTCTTTTACAAAGCCAAGGCACCTCAGCTTTATCAGATCAACATTAAAGAGCTCTTGCCTTACCTGTTGGGAGTCGTCGGAACAAATGGGGTTCCAGAAGCGATCTTTAGTGGCGTAGTGACACCCTTAATTGCCGTTCCGGTGAAAAAGATTTTTGACCGAGCAACGAGCGAATAAAAAAGCCGCACTGCAATAATTGCAGTCCGACTTTTTATTAAGACTTCTTGGTGGATTTCTTAGACTTTGTATTTTTGGTAGCGGGCTTTGCGTCTTCTTCGGCATCATCTTCCTCAACACGAGGAGCCGCCTTAATCATCTTGAGATGACGATTATTAATGACGACTTTTTGATGATACTTGTCGATAATTTCAGGATCATCCGATTCAAATGTTATCAAGAATGAGTTGGTATAACTCTTATCAATGTAACCATTGAATGTTTGCTTTTCGATCTTGAATGAAACCTCATCACCAACATGGAACTTGGATTGTGCTTCTGATACCTCGGTGTTTTTAACCATTGGTTTTCATCTCCAGATTTAAGTGTCAGGTGATAACATAACCGAAAATTTAAGATTTGTCAATTTTTAGTACTTCAAAGTGCCATTATTTTCAAAATTTAGATTGTCTTTATATCCGTTTATCGTTAGAATTAATTTTAAGTGAGAAAGTTTGAGGTTGGATTGGTAAAATATAAAAAGGGACGGAAGCGTCGAGCAAAAAAAGCCAACATGATTTTAATGCTGATTCTGGTCGGCACTGCGTTGGTGATTATACTTGGATTCCACGCATTATCAGAAAACTCTTACAACGAAAACAACCTGCAATCATCACAAAATGAGATTGCAGTCGAACACCGAAAATTTATCAACAAGTTGGCGCCTCAAGCCCAGCGTCTTCAAGGACAGTACAATATTTTACCAAGTATTACGCTCGCCCAAGCAATCTTGGAATCGGATTGGGGCACCAGTAAGCTTGCCAGTAAGTACTACAATTTATTTGGCGTTAAGGCTCAAGACGGGTCGACCAACTCAGTTTATTTAAACACTCAGGAGTTTGTGAATGGCCGTTACGTGACGGTTAAAGCGCGCTTTCAGGTGTATCAGAACTGGAATGAGTCGTTGGCTGATCACGCCAAGCTTTTGGCTTATGGCACAAAATGGAATTCGCAACAATATAAGGACGTCGTTTCTGCTACCAATTATTTACAGGCTGCTGATGGGCTTCAACAGGACGGCTACGCAACGGATCCCACCTACACCAAGAAGTTGATTTCACTTATTAGGCAGTACAAACTATACCAGTATGATGATTAGAAAGGAATTTTGTAATGGACTTACTTAAGCAACGCATTTTGAAGGACGGTACCGTATTACCAGGAAACGTATTGAAGGTCGATAATTTTTTGAACCATCAAGTTGATGCCCAGTTAATGGACCAAATCGGATCGGAGTTTGCCCGATTGTTCAAAGATGAAAAAGTTACCAAAGTCGTTACCGTAGAGTCCTCTGGAATTGCACCCGCACTGACGACGGCAATTCATTTAGGTGTTCCGTTAATTTTTGCCCGAAAGCACAAGAGCCTGACGTTGACCGACAATTTATACACTGCCAGCGTCTATTCATACACCAAACAGGTCAGCAACGACATCAGTGTTGATAAGCGTTTCTTAAAGCCCGACGACCGAATTTTAATTATCGATGATTTCCTTGCTAATGGTCAGGCGGTTCAAGGTTTGCTGGAAATTGCCAAATTGGCCAACGTTGACGTTGCCGGAGTCGGCATCGTCATCGAAAAGAGCTTCCAAAAGGGTCGCGCCATGATCGAAAAGACGGGTGTCCGTTTGGAATCGTTAGCCCGAATTGCGTCTTTGGACAATCAGCAAGTTACATTCGTTGAATAATACCACCGTGTAATCGTCATATTAGTTTGGAAACACTCATTTTTTATAATTTCGATAATGAAAGTAGTGAATGAATTGGCAAACGCAAATGTTCTCTATCCTGGTCAAACAATTGGCATCCTTGG
>NZ_JAXGWW010000208.1:0-3683 GCF_040773105.1 Lentilactobacillus sp. | reverse complement strand
TCCTGTTGCAACTCCGACTTCATGTACTGAGTAATCGGGTTGCTGGTTGGGTCATCGTTTGAAGCCGTAATCGTCAAGGTGACGTTCTTGGTTCCCAACGCTTTCAATCCCTTTTGCCAGTGCTGCTTAGCCAACTTGACATTGTAATCAACGGTGTTTGGCACTGCCTGCTGTTTCGCAAAATCAACGCCGGTCTTTGGATCCTTGGCCAATCCCGATGCCACAAAGCCAGTTGGCGTATCCGAGCCGTCCCCCAAGACTTTCTTGGTTAACTGTTGGCGATCAATAGCTAACGAAATGGCGAGGCGAATGTCCTTGTTGCTCATCGCCTTACGTTTTGTTTGGTTGGCGTCTTTAAAGTTGTACTTCAAGTATCCAACGTAAGAGTATGGATACTGCTGGAATTCTTTATTGCCCTTATAATGCTTAACCTGTTCGTTTGACAATGGGGTTAAATCAAGCTTGCCTTGCTGATACAGTTCCAGTCCAGTCGTTGGGCTGCTGACAACTGTATAGTTGATTTTGCTTAATTTGACGACCTTCTTATCCCAATACTGATTGTTCTTAACAAACTGCCACTTGTTGCCGGTTCCGTTCCAATTTTGAATCTTAAACGGTCCCGAATAGACCATGTATTTGGAGTTAGTGCCGTACTTCTTGCCGTATTTGTCGACCACCTTTTGATTCTGGGGGCCAAATAATGGATAGGCCATCAGCACCTTGAAGTAAGCGATCGGCTTGTCCAATTGAATCTGGACGGTCTTGCTGTTAAGGGCCTTGATGCCGATTTTATCCGGTGATAATTTACCGGCATTCACTTGATCGGCGTTCTTGATCCCGCTAAATAAATAAGCGTAAGTCGACTTGGTCTTTGGCGCCAACGTTCGTCGCCATGAATAGACAAAGTCTTGGGCCGTAATTTTGTCGCCGTTACTCCACTTGGCATTTCTCAAGGTAAATGTCCATGTCTTACCGCCTTTTGAAACTTTGCCGCTCTTGGCCAAGCCCGGGGTGGTCTTGCCATCTTTACCCAGGCGATAAAAGCTTTCAAAGACATTACCGGTCTGACCATAACCAGTCGCTTTGGAAATATCAATTGTGTCCAGTGGTGCTGTAGTGCGGAGATTTAACGTTTGTTTTTGACTACTGGTTTTGGTGGCTGACTTACCGCAGGCGGCCAATGTCACAACCAGTAAGGCAGCAAGGGTTAATAATAACAGGGATCTAAGTTTTCGCATGAATCATTCCTCCAAGAATTAAATTAGTTCATTTTCACTTCAATCAGCATCTGACTACACGAACACATATGACCGCCACCTTTAAAATATTTTTTAATGAAAGAGTTGTTTTGAACAAATAAAAAGTGCCCTCGTTCAGTGATTAACACTGAAACGAGGGCACTTTAGCCATTCAATGAGAGTTGTGTCTACGTAAAGTTAGACTCTTCTCCACAAATCGAATGTTTGACCAAAGAAGCCACGATCAGCGCTAACCTGAGCTTGACACATTGAACAGCACATGAAGTTAACAGCTGATGTTTGCATGAAATGGCTTCCTCCTCTTTCGATAGTTGTTGGCATTAATATAAATGATTCAAATTCGTTTGTCAAACAATTACTAAAATTGATCACTCACAACCCGGTTATAGTAGCGCAAATAATAAGCACTGGTGGCTGGGTCATAGGTAATCTTCGTCACACTGGTATTGTCGGGTTCTTCAATGACCATCATGTTGTCCGGACGGCCAATCGCCGCTAAAACCGCCGCCTTAATCGTAAACCCGTGGGTAACGAGAATTAACTTCTGGTCGGCGTACTGCCGAGACAAATCAGCCATCAAATCAGCCACCCGATCAATCACATGCTCAAAGGTTTCTCCGCCCGCGGTGGGGGCATAGCTTGGGAGAACATCATTCAACGTGTGGTCAAACAGCTCGGGGTACTCGGTCATCAAATCAGCATTTTTTTGGCCATCCCATTTACCGTATGAGATCTCGAGTAACCGTTTGTCATAAGTTACCGGAAGGTTTGCGCTTTGATTAAGGGTGTCTGCGGTATCCTTAGTCCGTTGCAGCGGGCTTGCGATAATTCTGTCCGCAAACGAAATATCGAAACCTTTCCGCAAACTTTCCGCTTGTTTCTTTCCGGTTTCCGATAGATATGTAATCTCGGTATTAATGGTCCCCTGCTTTAATCCAGCCGCATTAGCCGCCGTTTGGCCGTGTCGGACAAAGTAAAAATCAGTCATGTAAGTTCCTCCCAATAAGCAGTTTATCCATTGAATTTACCATGTTATTTATGCACTTGCAAACACCATCGTGTAAAATTATTCAAAATGGGTGTTGCTTTTATCTGTGAGTTCTGTTAGATTTTAGTTATAAGAAATGGAGGGCGTTCACATGAACAATCAATTAGCTGACTTAACAACAACTAAATCATCCTCCTGGTCTACAGTCGCATCTATGTAGGCCATCTTTTGATGCATGTATTCAACAAAGGGCCTTACATGGATGAATGAATGATTTTCATCACTGTGAGACCGCTAAAACGAAAGTTAGAAGCTCTCACGGTGCCGACTGTGGGGGCTTTTTAATTTATATAAAGGGGTTTTGGTAATGACTGTATATAATTTTGCGGCGGGTCCGGCAACGCTTCCTGATCCGGTCATCAAACAAATTCAAGAAGAACTGCCATCAATTAACGGCAGTGGCATGAGCATCATGGAGATTTCCCACCGCTCCGCTTTATTCGACGATATCATCAACGCAGCGGAACAGGATGTCCGAGAGCTGATGCATGTGCCTGACAACTACCACGTTTTATTCTTCCAAGGCGGTGGCACAGGGCAATTTGCGGCCGTTCCAATGAACCTTGCCACTAACCACCATAAAATTGCTTTATTGGATAGTGGCCACTGGGCAACCAGAGCCGGCGATGAAGCAACTAATTTAGGCTACCAGGTCGACGTTTTGGCTTCCACCAAAGACCAGCACTACCAAGCACTGCCACATGCCAACACCCCTATCTCCGCACAGGATTATGACTACCTGCACATTACCACTAACAATACGATCGAGGGCACGGCCTACCATGAGCTGCCTGAACACGGTGACGTCACGTTAGTCGGTGACTTATCTTCCAATTTTATGGCAGAAAACTATAACGTCAGCGATTTTGGTTTGATTTTTGGCGGTGTTCAAAAAAACTTGGGGCCAGCCGGAGTTACGCTCGTCATTGTCAGAGATGACCTGGTTAAACCAGTTGAACATATTCCAAGTATCCTCAATTACAATTTATTCGTTAAAAAGAACTCGATGTACAACACGCCACCCGTCTTCAATATTTACGCAACCGGCTTAGTTTTAAAGTGGTTAAAAGAACAAGGCGGGATCGAAGGAATTGAGCAGGTTAATCGACAAAAGGCAGCTCTGTTGTACGACTTCTTAGATGACTCCAAGTTATTTGCCAACCACATCAAGCCAAGCGACCGTTCACTCACCAACGTGCCATTTACCACTGGTGACGCTGCAGTCGACAAGGAGGCCATTACTGCCGCCACAGACGCTGGTTTAATGAACCTCAAGGGTCACAGAAGCGTCGGTGGACTGCGGGCCAGCCTGTACAACGCCATGCCGTTAGCGGGTGTCCAGGCACTGGTTGATTTCTTACACAACTTTGAAAAAC
>NZ_JAXGWW010000207.1:0-3697 GCF_040773105.1 Lentilactobacillus sp. | reverse complement strand
GGACCAACGACTATCTCATCTACGTTGATCCGGTGACCATGAACTTTACGTCACCCGTGGCCTATTATCTGACGAATACGGGTCAACAGATTAGCCCTTCACAGTTGAAGGCGAACACCTATCCAATTTTGACAGATGCTGAAATGGCCGTCTTTTCAAGTAATACCCAGGGAACGGTTCCTGCCAAAGTATTTGATAATACGATCTTTAGTGATTCTAACAAGTTGGCAACACTCACTGGTGTCGCGGTTACCAACGCTGATGGCACAACGTCTACACCGACTTATTATTTCAATAAATCAGCTACGGTGGCTGCCAACGCTTCTGCCAAATATGGCGATACCTTAAAACTTTACTATACGCAGGCACAAAGATAAATAGATGAGGGGCCGGGCCCAAAGTATCAGTTTTGACTCGACCTCTTTTTGGTACTTCGATATTATTTGGCCCACTCGACTACAAAAATGCGATTTCTCGCGTTTTTTCGTGTGAAGGTTCATAATATAACTACTCGCAAAAAGCAAAAGGAGGCATTTTAAATGTCGATTTTAACTGATACCTATGAATTAAATAATGGCATTGCAATTCCAAAAGTTGGTTTCGGAACCTGGCAGATACCCGGCGGCCAGGATACCTATGATGCCGTCAGTATGGCACTTCAAGCCGGTTATCGCCACATTGATACTGCCAAAGCCTATCGAAACGAAAAGAGTGTTGGTGAAGCCATCCTCGATTCTGATGTCGATCGGGAAAGTGTCTTCGTGACGTCAAAATTACCAGCCGCTACCAAGTCTTATGACGGTGCGATTGCTGATTTTCGTTCTACCATGAAGGCCTTGAACCTGTCATATCTGGACTTATATTTGATTCACGCACCATGGCCATGGGGTGAACGTGGGTCTACCAATTACGATGAAGCCAACGTTGAAGTCTGGAAAGCCATGCAAGATATTTATGCTAGTGGCGACGTTAAGGCGATTGGCGTTTCCAATTTCAATGTTCACGACTAACAGAATATATATGACCACGAAGACGTTAAGCCAATGGTGGACCAAATTCGCTACTTCGTTGGCTACACCGAACCTCAAACGACTCAGTTTGCTAAAGACAATGACATCTTGGTGGAGGCTTATTCACCACTTGCGACCGGCGGCATTCTTGAAAATCAAGATATTAAGCAGATTGCTAAAAAGTACGGTGTCAGCGTGGCTCAGTTGGCATTAAAGTTTGTTCTTCAAAACGATGTTCTGCCATTGCCGAAAGCCACCCATGAAACACATATCAAAAATAATACCGAGCTGGATTTTGAAGTCAGTTCAGCAGATATGAAAGTTTTAAACAGTTTAACTTCGACAGATATTTAATCGTAAAAACGGATTGCCAAGCTTTGGCGACCCGTTTTTTTAAATGTTTGTTATAGTGGAAGTAGACACTATTTGAAAAGGGGAATGTAATTTATGGCAAATGTATTAATTTTAGGTGCTCATGGAAAGATTGCCCAGCTTGTGGAAACACAATTGTTGGCTGAAACGGATCATCATTTAACGCTGTTTCTTAGAAATGCCGATCGCCTGAAAGTGACTGATTCAAAACGCGAAACGGTGATTGAAGGAGACGCAGCTGATAAGGGCGAATTAATTAAAGCACTGGATGGCATTGACATTGTGTATGCTAATCTGAGCGGTAAAAATATTGAGGATCAAGCAAAAGCAGTTGTCTCTGCCATTGATCGGACTAATGTTCAACGATTGATCTGGATTTCGACTTTGGGGATCTATGACGAAGTACCTGGCAACTTTGGCAAATGGAATCATCAACAGTTGGATGGCGGTTATTTGGAAACCTATGGCGCCGCTGCTAAAGTGATTGAGGAATCCGATCTGGATTACACAATCATTCGTCCTGCCTGGTTATCCAACAAAGATATTGTCAGTTATGAAACGACACAAAAGGGTGAACCATTTAAAGGAACTGAGGTTTCAAGAAAGAGTATTGCCGACTTGGTGGTCAGCTTAATTAATGATCCAAGTAAGGAAATTCGCCATTCACTTGGGGTTAATCAGCCAAACACTGATGGGGACAAGCCATCTTTTTATTAACTATTCAGAATCAAATATAGTATCGAACTTAGGATAAGCCACTGTGCCTATCCTATTTTTTTGCCTAAACATTATGACTTCCTAAAAAGGTTTGCGTTTTTCGTAAGGAATGTCGACTTTTTGACGTTGGTTTCCGTTTTTAAGTTGCGTTTAAGCTGCCAACGATAATCTGGTAACAATCAATAACGAAAGGAGCAATGCCAATGACACATCAGCCATAGTGCAGACAACTAAAACCAACTAACGAATAACTAATTACAAAAACTAAAAACTCAAAAATAAAGGAGATCATCAATATGAATTTAAAAAACATCTTATACGTAACCGGAGCAGCAATGGGAATCTTTACAACAAGTGCAGTCGCAGGTGTCACTGCACACGCGGCAGTTACCCCCAACCAGCAAACTCAACAGTCTACTAAGGCAGGTAATCAAACAAAGCAAAATAGTACGAAAACGTCAGCCACACAAAATAAAGATAATCAATCGACAAGCCAAAAGAATACGGCTGGCAATTCAGCAACCAAGTCCAATCAAAACGCAAACCAATCGGAAACCACTAGTAAGAAGACGCCAGCCACGAATAACCAAAATAACAATACCAACAAGCAAAGTTCAAATAATCAAACTGCTACAAAAACCAACAATGCAACATCAACGAACTTTGACCAGCGGGCACCTCGATTAACGGGGGCTTCCTATAAGAGTGAAAACGCCGGATTTAAAACTTCTGTAAAGAATTCCCACGCAAACCAGGATGTTAATGTTAAGTATTCTGTTAATACCTATGAATCAGATGGGTCTGCAAGCAGCAAGCCGTTCCAAATCAAAATTTATAAGGATGGCAGTCTTTACAAAACTATCAATGCTTCTTCAGGCTCGATCAGTGGTTCATTTAAGGCACCAAAAGGCACGTATACACTGAGAGTTTACACTAGCCAATCAACCCATTACACCGGCGGTTTGTCCGTTGACTAAAAAAATTGAAATTTAAAAGTTGATTTAAGCTTCGTTTAAGTTGGCTGCTGTAATCTATAGACAATCAAATAAGAGAGGAGGCAACATCGAATTACCGAACCAAACCCCTAAAAAATTGACCAGCTTCAAAACAAATTGACATTCGAAAGGAAGGATTCGCTGCAAATGCCTAAAACAAAATCCAAGTTTAAGTACCAGACGCACAGTTCCAATCGACATCCGAGGTTTGTTGTTTGGAGCTGCTACTAAAACCAAAGTTCCGAGTTAATTAAAGACTGTGCGCTGAAACTCACCACAACATTGAAAGGACTGATGCCATGGAGAAAATTCAGAATCACTAGCGTTTCACAATAAAATATATTCACCCTCAAATAATTACTAAGAAATACCCAACAAGATTAACAAAATTCTTAACTTCATGAAATACCCCTCAATATGAAATGAACAAGAATTACCCCTCAATATGTTTTAAAATGAAATACCCCTCAATATGAAATATAAATTTCCCTAAGAAAGTCCTGTATGCGAGCAGGACTTTCTTTTTGTCTGCTTTGGCGTGTTTTTGATTGTTGCGGTCCGAAAAGTTGCGTACAATTAGTTTAGAAGTTTTAATTTGAATGG
>NZ_JAXGWW010000206.1:0-3725 GCF_040773105.1 Lentilactobacillus sp. | reverse complement strand
TAATGGTTGTCGATGAGTCTCATCAGACCATGCCGCAAATTCGGGGGATGTACAACGGCGACCAGGCCCGGAAACAACAATTGGTCAACTATGGATTCCGTCTTCCAAGTGCATTGGACAACCGGCCGTTAACATTAAGCGAGTTTGAGCAGCACGTTCATCAGATTATTTATATGTCGGCCACACCGGGCCCTTATGAGATGGACCAGACCAAAGACGTTGTCAACCAGGTCATTCGACCAACTGGATTGCTGGATCCGACCATTGACGTTCGCCCAATCATGGGTCAAATGGATGATTTGGTGGGTGAAATCAATAAGCGCGTCGAAAAACACGAGCGGGTTTTCGTAACCACTTTAACTAAAAAAATGGCTGAAGATCTGACTGATTATTTGAAGGATTTGGGCATCAAGGTCAAGTACCTTCATTCTGACATTAAAACATTGGAGCGAACCCAAATTATCCGAGATCTGCGTTTAGGAAAATTTGATGTTTTAGTCGGGATCAACCTTCTTCGTGAGGGGATCGATGTGCCGGAAGTTTCACTCGTCGCCATTTTGGATGCCGATAAGGAAGGCTTCCTTCGTAATGAGCGGTCCCTGATTCAAACGATCGGTCGGGCATCACGAAACGAACACGGTGCCGTCATTATGTATGCGGATACGGTCACGGATTCCATGCAGGCAGCGATTGACGAAACAGCTCGTCGCCGGGCGATTCAGGTGAAGTATAATGAAGAACACGGAATCACACCGAAGACGATCGTCAAGCCAATTCGCTCACTGATTTCAGTCACGAAGACTTCCGATGACAGTGGCGAAAAAGACGACTTTGTTGAAAGCGATTTTGAGCAAATGAGTCAAAAAGATCAAAAGCAGATGCTTGAACGGTTAACCGAAGAAATGCGGGAGGCTGCCAAGAAACTCGATTTTGAGCAGGCTGCGACATTGCGTGATACAATTATTGAGTTAAAAGGTGAAATGAGTAAATGATCTAAAGGAGATTATGCATATTGGCAATGGATAAGATCGTCATTCGTGGCGCACGGGCCCACAATTTACAAAACATTAACGTGACAATTCCAAAGGACAAATTGGTTGTCATGACTGGACTTTCCGGTTCCGGTAAGAGTTCACTGGCATTTGACACCTTATACGCGGAAGGTCAACGACGTTACGTTGAGAGTCTCTCGTCGTACGCCCGCCAATTTTTAGGCCAGATGGATAAGCCGGATGTCGATTCTATTGATGGGTTAAGCCCGGCGATTTCAATTGACCAGAAAACCACTTCCAAGAATCCGCGTTCAACGGTTGGGACGGTTACCGAAATTAACGATTATTTCCGTTTGTTATGGGCAAGAGTCGGGGTACCGATCTGTCCAAATGACGGCTCGGTTATTTCTAGTCAGTCTGTCGATCAAATGATTGATCAGATCATGAAGCTGCCTGAACGGACCAAGCTTCAGATTTTGTCCCCCATTGTTCGTGGCAAAAAGGGACAACATAAAAAGATATTTGAGAAAGTTAAGCGTGAGGGGTTCGTTCGAGTCCAAGTGGATGGTGAAACTTATGATATTGATGAGGCGCCGGAACTTGATAAGAATAAAGCCCATGATATTAATATCATCATTGATCGAATTATCGTCAAAGATGGGATTAATAACCGTCTCTCAGACTCATTGGAAGCCTCATTAAGATTAAGTGGTGGTTATGCGATCGCAGACTTCATGGGTGAACGGGATCCAATGATGTTTTCTGAACATTATGCTTGTCCGATTTGTGGGTTTACCGTTGGCGAATTGGAACCACGGTTATTTTCATTCAACTCACCGCTTGGTGCTTGTCCAGACTGTGACGGACTCGGCATGAAGCTGGAAGTTGATGAGGATCTGGTCGTTCCCGATGGCAAGAAGACGTTGGCTGAAGGGGCCCTTGCGCCTTGGAATTCTGCCAGCTCCAAGTGGTATCCGAATATGCTCAAGCAGGTTTGTGATGCTGAAGGAATTGACATGCAGACGCCATTTGACAAACTTCCCAAGTCGCAGCAGAAATTTGTCCTCTACGGTTCCAAGACCAAGTCATTTCACTTCGTCCTTCAAAGCGATTTTGGCGGCATTCGGGATGTTGATGGGCCGTTTGAAGGCGTTGTGAACAACGTCGACCGTAGATACCACAACACCAGCAGTGACTTTACCCGGGATAACCTGAGTCAGTACATGACCGAATTAACCTGTCAAACCTGCCACGGTTACCGCTTAAATCGAAAGGCGTTGGCAGTCAAAGTCGGCAATCAAAACATTGCTCAAATTTCAGCACTGGACGTAACGGCGGAGATTAATTTCTTCAGTTCACAAACCTTTGGCGAACAAGACGAAATGATTGCCAAACCAATTTTGAAAGAGATTACTGATCGACTTACTTTCTTACGAAACGTTGGGTTGGACTATTTAACGTTGTCCCGTTCTGCCAGAACCTTATCTGGTGGTGAAGCACAGCGAATCCGGTTGGCAACTCAGATTGGTTCTAATTTAACTGGGGTTCTATACATTTTAGATGAACCGTCAATTGGGCTGCATCAACGGGATAATGACCGGTTGATCGCCTCATTAAAAAAGATGCGCGATTTGGGCAACACATTAATTGTGGTTGAGCATGATGAAGATACCATGCGAGCCGCCGATTATATCGTTGATATTGGGCCGGGTGCCGGACGACAAGGCGGACAGGTGATGGCTGTCGGGGCGCCAGAAGATATTGAAAAGGCCCCCAAGTCAATCACCGGTCAGTACCTTTCCGGTAAGCGATTTATTCCGGTTCCTGCCAAGCGCCGTAAGGGTAATGGCAAGAAGATTCGGGTGACCGGTGCAGAAGAAAATAACCTCAAGAATTTGACCGTGGATTTTCCACTTGGGAAGATGGTTGTTGTCACCGGTGTCTCTGGTTCGGGAAAGTCAACGTTGGTTAATGATATTTTGAAAAAGGCTTTGGCACAGAAATTAAACCATAATTCTGAAAAGCCTGGGAAGTACAAGTCAATTTCGGGATACAAAAATATTGAAAAGATTATCGATATCGATCAGAGTCCAATCGGTCGGACACCGCGCTCCAACCCGGCAACTTATACGGGTGTCTTTGATGATATCCGCGGGTTGTTTGCGAACACCAATGATGCCAAACTACGTGGATTCAAAAAGGGCCGGTTTAGTTTCAACGTTAAGGGCGGTCGTTGTGAGACCTGTCATGGCGATGGGATTTTAAAGATCGAAATGAACTTTTTACCTGATGTTTACGTGCCCTGTGAAGTTTGTCATGGCAAGCGCTATAACGCTGAAACGTTGGAAGTTGAATACAAGGGTAAAAACATTTCCGAAGTGTTGGATATGACCGTTGACGAAGCCGTTGACTTTTTTAGCGCAATTCCAAAAATTAGTCGTAAGCTGCAAACTATCAAGGACGTTGGTTTGGGCTACGTGTCGCTTGGCCAACCCGCTACGACTTTGTCAGGTGGGGAAGCCCAACGAATGAAGTTGGCTTCTGAACTTCATAAAAAGGCCAATGGTAAGAACTTTTATATCCTTGACGAACCGACGACTGGATTGCACAGCGAAGATATTAGAAAATTGCTCGGCGTTTTGCAGAAGTTGGTTGACCAGGGCAATACGGTCTTAATCATCGAACATAACCTCGACGTCGTCAAAAGTGCCGACTATTTAATCGACCTTGGGC
>NZ_JAXGWW010000205.1:0-3776 GCF_040773105.1 Lentilactobacillus sp. | reverse complement strand
TGGTTTTCCCTGCGATGCATGGTCAATAAGATCATCTTTGAATTTTGGTTGAGTTCATCAAATACCGAGTGTTGATAATCGGCCGTCACGGTCTGCTTAAGGGCGTCAATCGCAGTATTTCCGGTCACGTAAATATTTTTGTCAGGATGATTCTCCTTTAAGAGATTATTGCGGCTGAGCTGGGTTGGTGCAAAGTATAAGTCCGCCAGAACATCTGTTAATTGACGATTCATTTCCTCTGGGTAGGGCGATAACTTGTTCCATGTCCGCAAACCGGCTTCAACGTGTCCGACTTTAATTTGGTGATAAAACGCGCTGATGCTTGCCGCAAAGGTCGTGGTCGTATCACCATGAACTAAAATGATGTCCGGATTCGCCTTTTCAATGATCGGGTCCAACTCTGTGATGACCCGAGTCGTAATGTCACTTAGCGTTTGGCCCTGCTTCATGATGTTTAAATCATAATCGGGGTTAATGTGAAAGACCTCAAGAACCTGATCCAACATTTCTCGATGCTGCGCGGTCACCACTGTAATTGGCTGAAATTGGTTTAAATGTTGTTGCATTAACAGGATAATTGGCGCCATTTTAATTGCTTCTGGACGGGTGCCAAAAATCGACATGACTTTGATTGGTTTCATCAATTAATTCTCCTTTATTGTGATTCATTATAGCAAATATGACACGAAACTTAATAACGACTTAATTTTGTAAAAAAATCTCTATGGTATAATTTGTTAGATGTTCAAATTTTTGAAATAGAAGGTGAATCATCATTTTACGTTGACATGCTCTTTACATACTTCAATGTGAGTTCCAAGCGGGCGGCATTGTTCTTGAATTTAGTCAATCCAAACGAATTCAAGCTTACCAACAAAAGGCCACAAAAGCAAAGTCAAAAAGACACGTTATGGAGGAAATATTTTGAAAACGATCAGTCTAATTGTTCCTTGTTTTAACGAGGAGCCAACGGTTGAACTTTTCTATGACACAACAGAAGCCGTGTTTGAAAAATTAAACGCATCCCACACAGAGCAGTACCACCCCGACTACCTCTTCATCAACGATGGTTCGGCTGACAAAACACTGGATGTGATGCGCAAATTAAACGCGGCCCATCCGGACGAAGTTCATTACATCTCATTCTCACGAAACTTCGGTAAGGAATCGGCATTTGCTGCCGGGTTAGCCAACGCACACGGAGACTATGTCGCCGTCATGGACGTTGACTTACAGGATCCGCCTGAGCTGTTGTTACAAATGGTCGATATTTTAGAGGATCCCGACCAGGATTACGACGTGGTTGGCTGTGTTCAAACATCGCGAAAGCAAAACCCGATTCGGGCATTTCTATCTGCCAGTTTTTATAAAATCATCAATAAGATGTCTAAGGTGCAGATGAAACAAAACGTCCGCGATTATCGCTTGATGAGTCGCAAATATGTCGATGCCATTCTACAGCTGCCTGAATACAATCGATTCAGTAAGGGGCTGTTTTCTTGGGTGGGCTTTAAGACCAAGTACTTGGAATACGAGGGTGTTCCTCGAGCCGCCGGTGAAACCTCTTGGTCACTGATTCAGCTGTTTGAATATTCGATGGAAGCAATTGTCGATTTTTCTGACGTTCCTCTCAAAATGGCGACGTTTGTGGGTGGCTTGACGTTTGTTCTTTCGATTATCGGTCTCTTCTTTGTCGTCATTCGAGCCCTGTTCTTTGGTGGTTCTGTTAATGGATGGGCGTCAATGGTGTCGATCATTTTATTCCTAAGTGGTGTCCAATTGTTCAGTCTTGGAATTTTAGGCACGTACGTTGGCAAGATCTATCTGGAAACCAAGCACCGGCCTAAATTTGTGATTGCGGAGAAACGGTAATGATTGAGAAGTTAAAAAGCTTATATAACCAATATCAAGAAGTGATTGCCTATTTATTTTGGGGAGTCTTAACGACTGCAGTCAACATTTTGATTTTTTCCGGGCTGCATTTATTTACCGGGATGAACTACATGATCAATAATTTCATCGCCTGGGTTGTCAGTGTGTTATTCGCCTACTTAACCAACAAAGCATTCGTCTTTCATTCCCCTTCTAAATCATTGGTCAGTGACCTCAAAGAAATGACGTCATTTTTCGGCGGTCGGGTGGCCACTCTGGTGATTGAATGGATCCTGCTTTGGATCGGAATCTCATTGATGCACCAAAATCAAATTTTAGTTAAAATATTTGAAAACGTGGTCGTGATTATTTTGAATTACTTTTGGTCAAAATGGGCCGTTTTCAAAAATAGTACGAACAAGACAACCAAGAATCAACCACGATAAGGACGGTGGCGGAAATGCCAATTAACCGACAAGGATTAAGACGGAAACGACAAGAATTTCCAAAGGGCTATTACACAGTCAATGACGGCTTTAAATTATTGGGGATGGCAGTCGTCATGATCGTCATCTTGGCCGTTATCGCAAAGATGCTGATGTAATTGAGCTGGATAGTGATTTTTAAATTTCTTGCATCATACTAAAAGGGCCTGTCGGCAAAACATAAGTTTTGCTGACAGGTCCTTTAAGTTCGTGTTCTTATTTCGCCAACGAATGTTCCAGCTGTGTCTGGCCAATCGTCATCAACCAACAGAAGAACCAGTAAATCACCGCAATCGTGATGTAAATCGTCATGTAATCTTGATTTGCACCGGCAACAATCTGAGCGTCCATGAACATTTCACTGACCGTAATCATTGCTGCCAGCGAAGTTCCTTTGAACAGATCAAGTAAAATATTTCCCAACGCCGGAATCGCAATTCGAAAGGCTTGCGGAAAGATAATTTTTGAAATGACCTTTCGATACGGCAAGCCAAGTGAATAGGCTGCCTCCCATTGGCCATAATCAACCGCGCTAAACGACGACCGGTAGACTTCTGATACAAAGGCACTACAGTTAATCGTAAAGGCAATGACGGCCGCAGGAAGCGCGTCGGCTCGAAAGCCAAAGTAAATGATAAACAGCAAGACCAACATCGGAACCCCACGCATAAACGAGATGAATGCCCGTGCCGGATAATGCAGCCATTTGCGTTTGCTCAGTTGAGCCAACGTCAGAAACAGGCCCAAAATCAACGCCAGAATAAAGCTGATCGCCGTTAACGCAATCGACATCGGAAATCCCGCTAGAATGCGGGGAATCGAACGCACGGCCAGTGGCGCATTGAAAAAATTTGGAATTGACAAATATTTAATGATATCCAACAGCAACGCCACCCCTACTTAATGGTAAAGGTCTTTGAAATGTGAACGTGGGGCTGCTTGGTAACGTCTGCGTGATAGTACTTCTCAGATAACTTCTTGAGGGTGCCATCCTTCTTCAATTCCTTAAGCGCCTTATCAACCTGCTTTTGCAGCTTGGTATTGCCCTTCTTCATCAAAATACCAACACCCTTGCCGTCTTCATTAGTTGTGAAGTACATATTTGGCATAATCTTCAACGTGTTGTTTGGAACAGCAGCCAACGCTAATTTTTGAAGGTAATAATCATTCATGATCAAATCAGTCTTACCCGCTTCAACATCTTTTAGATAAACATCATTTGAAACGTTGTTGTAGTTAACCGTCTTGGCACCTAATTGCTTTGCAAGACGTTGGTAATTGGTCCCTGCCTCGCCAGCAGCTTTTTTGCCTTTAATATCGGCCCATGAATGAATGCCTGAATCATCTTTCTTTCGAACAATAATACTATTAAACGAGTGCTTATATGGCGTCGATAATGCAAATTCCTTTTTCCTTTGT
>NZ_JAXGWW010000204.1:0-3795 GCF_040773105.1 Lentilactobacillus sp. | reverse complement strand
CCACTGTTGAGGCTCAGCGGATGCTGACTGAAGAAGCAGACGTTTCTCGAGCCAAACGCAAAAAGGTGATCGATAAATTGGCAGCGGGCTTGATACTTCAGAATTATTTGGACCGCAATGGTAAATTAACAAAAATATAGCGAGGTAAACAATTATGGCAGACCAAGAACCAGTACAACAACAAATCACATTAGTCGACGAAAACGGTGAAGAAACTTTATTCGATGTCTTATTTACATTTAAGTCAGAGGACTTTGATCGTTCTTACATCCTAATCTATCCACACGGTAAGGGTGAAGACGAAGAAGTTGAAATTCAAGCATACGCATTGCCAAAGGGCGACGATCCGAGTGATCCTCAAGGCGGCGAACTGCAAGCAATCGAAACCGATAAAGAATGGGATATGATCGAATCCGTTTTGAACACTTTCTTGGGTAAAGATGGTGACGATGAAACTGACGACGGTGACAACGATCAATAATTAGCATGGTCATCAGCGAAGGGGAAAGAGGTCGGACAAAACTAAAAGTTTTGCTCCAACCTCTTTTTAGCTTAAATGTTACTTAGCTGAATCGTGCGCCAAATAGCAGTTTTCGGCCGTATTTGTGAATTAGCCAATCATCCAAGTCCAGGATGTTTGGCTAATTCACTTATATTCTGGAAGCTGACCACTATTTGTCCCGCCTTCAGTTTTTAATTGAGAGAAATTAGGATGTGACGAAATGTCTGAGAATGAAAAGCGACGGTTCAAAGCAACCATCGATGGAAAAGATTATGTACTAGTTGGTAACGGAACTGTGGACCATATGCAGGCAGTGACCGATTTATTGAACGAACAACTGAATCAGCTTAAAGAAGCGATGCCGAGCTCAACAGAAGAACAACGGGCGATTTTAATTGCATTTAACGCAATTTCCAAACAATTTGATGTTCAAAAAGCTGCACACAACAGTAAAGAAGGTCTTTAAAATGGTTTTTACCATTGGAATCATTTTGATTTTGGGATTTGGCTTGCTAAGTGGATTACGACGGGGCTTTGTTGTCGAGATTCTCCATTTGGTTGGGTTTGTCGTTGCGACATTTGTGAGTGTCCTGTATACCACGCCGGTTGCGGATTTTATTAATGGTTTAATCGGTCAAACAAGCTCGGCTCAATCCACATCAGGAATTATTAAGTGGATCGTGTTCGTACTGTTATTTGGCTTGGTCTGGCAGATTGTCAGGCTTTTGCGTGATATCATTACACCGATTACCAAGCTGCCGATTATTCACCAATTAAATTCGCTGCTTGGAGGGGTTGCCAACTTGATCATCAAATATCTGGTGATCTTTATTCTCCTGAATATATTATTGATCTTTCCCAGTCAAACCATCCACGAGCAATACCAAGACTCAAGCATTTCCCAGTGGATTGTGAAAAAAACGCCACTTCTTTCAGATAAGATGATTCAGATTTGGGATGAAAATTCCAGTGAGGTTAATGTATGAACGATAAAGTTTTAGAAACATTAGAATACGGAAAAATTAAAGAGCAGCTTACAAAATTTTTAGCAACTGATCGTGGAAACGAAATTGTTGGGCAATTAACACCCAGTGCATCAGTCGACCAGGTCAATCAGCGATTGGCACAGACTGCTGATGGGGCTGATATTGTCCGGCTTAAAGGTGAAATTCCGATCCCCAAGCTGACCGAAATTTCGCCATATATGAAACGGTTAAGAATCGAAAACGCATCTTTAGGTGGAACGGAATTGGCCCAAATTACCAAGCTTTTACGGGCGGTTCAAGTCGTGTCTGATTTTTTTGCTGATTTACAGGAAGAAGACGTTGCACTCAAGGTATTGCCACAAATTGTCAATCGGTTGACATTGCTGCCGGACGTGACCAGACGGATGCTGTCTTCAATTGACGACGATGGCCGGGTTCTTGACGGCGCTTCATCGGAGCTGCGCGCAATCAGAAAATCGATTTCAGCTACCCAAGGTAACATTCGTTCGAGAATGGGAAAGTTTATTAAGGGATCTGACGCCAAATACCTCAGTGAACCGATTATCACGGTCCGTGATGGTCGGTTTGTGCTGCCAATCAAGGCCGAATATAAACAACGCTTCGGTGGGATTATTCATGATCAAAGTGCATCCGGCCAAACGCTTTACGTTGAACCGAATACGGTTGTTGAAATGAATAATCAACTGAGACGCGATCAGTTGGCCGAGCGGGCTGAAGTTCGCCGGATCCTCGGTGAGCTCACCAACTTAATTCGACCCCATCGGGATGATTTATTAGCGAATATGGATCTCATTGGCCAATTGGATTTTGTGAATGCCAAGGCCAAGTTGGCCCACCAAACAGGCAGCATCGAACCAAAGGTGTCCGCCGATAATGTGGTGAAGCTGCGTCAGGCACGCCACCCGTTGATTCCACGTGATAAGGTGGTCGCCAATGATATTGAAATCGGTGACCAATATCATGCCATCATTGTGACTGGGCCAAACACCGGTGGTAAAACGATTACCATCAAAACCGTCGGCTTACTGGAATTGATGGCCCAATCGGGTTTGTTTATTACCGCCAATGAAGGGAGTCAGATTGGGGTATTTGATGATATTTTTGCTGATATCGGAGATGAGCAATCGATTGAAGCCAATTTGAGTACGTTCTCGTCTCATATGGACAATATCATTTCAATTTTGAACCAGGTGAGCCAAAACAGTTTGGTTCTCTTGGATGAATTAGGTGCCGGAACCGATCCCAAGGAAGGCGCGGCGCTTGCAATGGCCATCATTGATGCCTTTCATAAGATCGGCTGCGAATTGATTGCCACGACCCATTATCCAGAGTTAAAAGCCTTTGCTTATAATCGACCTGGAATTATTAATGCATCAATGGAATTTGACGTCGACACATTACAGCCGACGTATCGGTTCTTACTTGGGATCCCCGGCCAAAGTAACGCACTAAACATTGTCAGCAAGCTGGGCATGTCAAAGCAAATTGTTGACCAGGCACGGGCATTTACCGACACCGAGAACCAGGATATCAATAACATGATTGAAGAGCTTACAGCGCAAACTAAGCGGGCTCACGACGAAGCTGACGAACTCAACACACAACTTCAGCAGGCTGCTAAATTGCACAGTGAATTGCAGGACAAATTTACCAAGTATGAGAATCAAAAGGACCGGTTAACCGAGCAGGCTAAGGAACGCGCAAATCAAGTCGTGGAAGAAGCCAAAAAACAGGCGGATCAAATTATTGCTGATCTTCATGAAAAACAAGCCAAAGTGGGTCAAGTTGCGGTTAAAGAAAATGAATTGATTGATGCAAAAGGGGCATTGAACAAGTTGGAAACCGCTCCTAACTTAACTCGAAACAAGGTATTGAAAAAAGAAAAGGCGAAACATGATTTTCATCCTGGCGACGACGTTTTGGTGAAGTCCTATGGCCAACAGGGAACATTACTGCGCCGGGACAAAAACCATACTTGGGATGTTCAAATTGGGATTTTGAAAATGCAGATTGAAGAATCCGATTTGGAGAAGGCTGCTAAAAATACCAAGGAGAAAAACCAGTACCAAACCCACGTTTCCAGAACACGTTCGGCAGGAATGTCGCCAACACTGGATTTAAGGGGCCATCGCTATGAAGAAGCGATGACCGAAGTGGACCGGTATATTGATTCGGCGTTATTAGCCGGCTATCCATCGGTTACTATTATTCACGGAAAAGGGACCGGCGCTTTGCGAAAAGGTGTGACTGAATACCTCAAACGTACTCCTCGAGTTAAGAGCTTTG
>NZ_JAXGWW010000203.1:0-3799 GCF_040773105.1 Lentilactobacillus sp. | reverse complement strand
GACGCGTGTATTGAGGTTCTTCCAACAGACCGGTTGAAAATGATTCCTCGACACTTGATTGGTTGTTGCCCAAAACGCCGGGGATGAGACGTGAAATTGCGTCGATCATCACCATTGCGGGTAATTCCCCACCAGTCAAAATGAAATCGCCTAATGAGTATTCGTCGGTCACAATCGATCGAATCCGTTCATCGTAACCTTCGTAGTGACCACAGATAAATGTCAGATGTTCGTCATGTGATAACAGCTCGGCATCTTGTTGCTTAAATGGTTTTCCGGCCGGATCCATTAAGATCACCTTGCCCTTTGGATAACCAGCAGCCTCAGCCACCTGTTTGGTGTGATCGTAGGCGTCTAAAATCGGTTGGGCCTGCAGCAACATGCCCGCCCCACCGCCAAATGGGTAATCATCCACGTGACGATGCTTATCTTTGGTAAATGCTCGAAAGTTGGTGACGTTCAGATCAACAATGTGATTTTCAACCGCCTTGCCAATAATTGAATCGTGCATCGGGGCAGTAAACATTTCCGGAAATAAGCTTAAAACATCAATTCTCATTCGTCCAAGCCCTCCGGAACGTCAGCTGTAACGGTTCCTGAATCCAGATTGACGTCAATAATGACAGAATCAATTTTTGGCAATAAAAGATCCTTCTGGTTAGCCCGTTCGACGACCCAAACGTCATTGGCCCCAGGAGACAGGATTTCCTTAATCGTCCCGATTGGATGGCCATCAGTGTCAACGACCGTTAAGCCAATAATCTGATGATAGTAATACTCGCCCGGTTTGAGGTCATCATTGGAAAGACTACTGTCGTCAATCTTTAATTCTGATGGTTTTAAGTATTCAACGTCATTAATGGATGGGTGATCTTTAAAATGCAGGAGTATAAAGCCCTTGTGCTTTCGAACGCCATCAATAACCAACGTGACTAAACCGGACTTATTGGGTAGTTTCGCGTAAACTGTATTGCCAATTTTGAACCGTTTATCAGGAAAATCAGTCGTCGAGATCACCCGAACCTCTCCTTTTAAGCCTTGAGTATTGACAATTTTTCCAACGTTATAATAATCCATCAACTATTTCCTCCAGCTTTATTCATCGTAGTTTTAGAACAAGAAAAAAGGGCCTAAACAAAACAAACGTTTCGCTTAAGAACCCTTATTGCTTCTCATCGTCGACGATCAAACGAGCTTTCTTTTGGCCCTCAATCGGAACACTGTAAACAATTGTTCTGATTGTTTGAATCACGTGGCCATGCTTTCCAATAATTCTACCAATGTCATCTGCGTTCAAACGTAAATGATATTCCATAAAACGATCGGATTCGTTATGCGAAATCTCAATATCCTTAGGATAATCAACTAACGGTGAGATAATCTTATTAATTAAACCATCAATACTTGTCATGATGATAATCACTCACTTACTTTTTTGAGTATTTAGCTTCGTGATATTTCTTCATAATGCCGGCATCTGATAAGATGTTACGAACAGTATCAGATGGTTGGGCACCATTGTTTAACCAGTTCATGATTGATTCTTCTTCAAGAGTCACCTTGGCTGGTTGAGTTAATGGGCTGTAAGTACCAACGTTTTCGATGAAACGGCCGTCACGAGGACTACGTGAATCGGCAACAACGATACGGTAATATGGACGCTTCTTTGAACCCATGCGCTTTAAACGAATCTTAACTGACATGCTTTTACCTCCTGTAATGTTTTAACGATTAATAATATACCAGTAATTTGAATGGTTGTAAAGGTTTTTTTCTTTACACCGTCAAAATGGCTTGGCTATTGATAACTTGTGGTTTCTTTTAAGCAAATAATTGGTGTATTAGTGTTAAATCTTGTCAGAAAATTACTTGCGCTTCCGTTTTTTCTTTAACCGGCGCTTTTTATTTTTCTTCATCTTGCGGCTAAACTGTTTCATCGCCAGCTTGGACATTTTACCGCCCATTCCGGTACTGTTCATCATGTTTTCCATTCCGGACATATTGCCTTTCGACACCTTGTTCATCATGGTCTTCATTTGGCTGAACTGTTTAATCATTCGATTGACTTCTTGAACTGGCCGACCAGACCCTCGGGCAATTCGACGTCGTCTAGACGGATTTAAAACATCTGGATCGGTTCGTTCCTGATCGGTCATTGAATAAACAATTGCTTTGAGATGTTCAATATCTTTGGGATCCATGTTGGCATTTTTGAGGGCTGGATTATTAGCCATCCCAGGAATCATTTTCATGATTTCATCCAGTGGGCCCATTTTCTGAATTTGACTTAGCTGATCAAGAAAATCGTTGAAGTCAAAGGTATTCTCCTTGATTTTTTCCGAAAGTTCCTGAGCTTGTTTTTCGTCATATTCTTGCTGCGTCTTTTCGATAAGTGAAAGCATATCACCCATCCCCAAGATTCGAGAAGCCATTCGGTCAGGATAAAAGACGTCCAAATCGGTCATTTTTTCACCTTGACCAACGAACTTGATTGGCTTGTCGGTCACTGCTCGAATTGAAAGCGCGGCACCACCACGGGTATCGCCATCCAACTTGGTTAAAACCACACCGGTAACGTCCAACGTCTTGTTGAAACCTTCGGCGGTTGCAACGGCATTTTGACCCGTCATGGCATCAATTACCAACAGAATTTCGTCAGGACTGACGGCTTTCTTGATATCGCTTAATTCGCCCATCAATTTCTCGTCGATCTGAAGACGACCGGCGGTATCAATAATCACGTAGTCGTTGTGGTCTTCTTTGGCTTTTTCAACCCCACGTTTGGCAATTTCAACCGGGTCAACATCGGTTCCGAGCTGAAAAACGGGTACGTCAATTTGTTGTCCGACCGTCTGTAATTGGTCAATGGCAGCTGGTCGATACACATCATCGGCAATTAACAGTGGCCGTGCATTTTGTTCATTTTTTAATTTTAATGCTAATTTACCGGCAGTTGTCGTCTTACCAGCACCTTGAAGCCCCGACATCATAATGATTGTTGGGATCTTCTCGGATTTGTTGAGGGGAACGGCTTCTTCCCCCATGGTCTTGGTTAATTCTTCATCGACAATCTTAACGATTTGTTGAGATGGATTTAAGCCTTCCAGCACCTTGGCACCGTTGGCACGTTCTTCCACAGTCTTGACAAAGTTTCTGACGACCTGGAAGTTAACATCGGCCTCGAGTAAAGCCAGACGGATTTCTCGCATGGTTGCCCGCAAATCTGCTTGCGAGACCTTGCCCTTGCCACGTAACGTTTTCATGGCATTTTGTAAACGTTCGGTTAATCCTTCAAAAGCCAATTAATTCACCACTTTCATTGTTCTTCAGTTGTTTCGAGATTGCTGATCATTGAATTCAGCTTTTCGTCTTTAGGGTAGTTTTGTTCGACGTATGATTGGATCTGGTCCAACTTGTCATTGCGATCGACAAAGCTGTGGTATAAGTTGAGCTTATCTTCGTATGCTTGGAGGATTTTCTCCGAGCGGCGAATGTTATCGTAAACGGCTTGTCGGCTGACGTTATATTCTTCAGCAATTTCTCCAAGTGAGTAATCGTCAGCATAGTACAGTTCGATATAATTTGCCTGCTTCTTGGTTAACAGCGGTTCATAAAATTCGAACAACGAGTTAATGTAATTATTTTTCTCAAGTTCCATGTTGACGCGCTCCTTTGAGACTCGATACGTAATATAGATTACCGATTTATATAACTTCAGTCAATGTTTATTGTGAGAAGGCTATTCTGAAATCAACCCTTTAAACAGTCCATAGACAAAGTCGTTTGGATCAAACGGCTT
>NZ_JAXGWW010000202.1:0-3818 GCF_040773105.1 Lentilactobacillus sp. | reverse complement strand
TTTTTTGAGGAGGATTCATGATGGACATCATCCTGGCAGCAGTTTGGATCATATTGACGGCCGGCGTTTTCGTGATTGTGGCAGGCGCATTTTACTTAATTTATAAAAATGCCCGCCACGAACCGGCCCCCTACAAGTGGAAACATCTCTTCATCGCCCTGGCGATCTTTAGCTTGTTATTCACGTTATTCGGTGGTGTCCTTTCAATCATCACCAACCTGCAATACAGCAATCCCTAAGTTTGAATGGGATTGTCTTTTTTTGATGAACACAATTAGCAGGCATAAAATTAGGCTTTATATGCTATATCTGATATACTATAAGTAAGTTATATAATAATATAGTTATAACTAAATATGACTAAAGGAGTGTCCGACTTATGGCAACGATGATAAATGTGTCAGATTTAGCAAGATTACCTGATTTACAAGCACCGGTGATTACATTGAATCTCAACTTACGGAAGCTGTCGTTTGATCAAAATGAACAACTCCGAGTAAAGAATATGCTCAAACAGATCCAAAAAGAAATCGGCGAGGAAATTGACCCATTGATTGACGATATCAATAACCTGCTTCACGACCAATTACCCTATGACGGCATGACGGTCATTGCCGATCAGCACGGTCAAACTGTTTATCACCTGATTCGAACAAGTGTCGAAAAAGCCGATTATCGAATCGAGGACGCCATTGACTTTCTGCTGCTCTTAAGCGAGGCGCCCAACGCTGATTACACGTTGATTAGCCTCAATCGAGATAACAGTCAGCTCTATAAGCTGGTCAACAAACGCGTCAGCTCACTTGCCATTGACGATTATCCGGCAACCGTTCAAGACGCCTTGGGAACCGAATTGCGTGGTGGTCAATTGAACTTTAGTGCCCGCGGAGGCAACGCCCAGTATCATGGGCATAACGAAACGACCCAGGAGAAGAAAATTGACCAGGAACGCTACTATCGACTTCTGATTGAACTGTTAAAAAATAATCAAAGACTCGCTAATCACCCCTTCGTATTGATGGGCCTGCCACAAAACATTAACTTATTTAAGAAGTTGAACAATGGCTTGGAATTAGCACCGTTTGAGATTGCCCAATCGGTTCAAAACGATTCACTGACTGATATTGAAAAACTCGTCAATGACACGATTGCCGGCTACAATCGGGAAAATACCGCTGAAGCCATCACGAAAACTTTCAAGGACCAACTGTTCACTGATTTCAATAACATTCAAAACTTGTTGAACTCAAAAGAGATTCGTCACTTATTTGTGGGTTCAAGAAGTGAAATTAAGGCAGCTGATCCAAGTGTTTACCGCGAAATTAATCAAATGATCAAACAGGCATTGGCGCAAGATACCCGTGTGACCGTTGTAAACGACGATCCGTCAGTGCCGTTGGTCAGCGCGGTTCAATAATCTTAGGAATTTGTTCTCAATAAATGAAAAAAGAGCTTGGTGGATTTTTTCTTCCACCAAGCTCTTTTCCCTGTCTTCAGTTGCCATAGTCAAACCAATATCACATCGTGACGCAAGCTATGATTCGGCCAATTCGTTGATCTGTCTTTGAACATTTAAGATTTGAACAATGTCAATGGCGCATTCAGCCCCTTTGTTGCCGGCTTTGCCACCGGCACGGGCCAAGGCCTGATCCATATTTTCAGTTGTCAACACCCCAAACATCACCGGCTGCGGCCCGTTTAACGACAGGTCGGCCAGCCCATTGGCGGTTGTTTGACAGACATAATCATAATGTGATGTTTCACCACGAATGACCGACCCTAAGGCAATCAAGCCGTCAACCCGATTGGAAGCGCCCAATTCCTTGGTCATTCTTGCCAACTCCATGGCGCCGGGAACGTGGGCCACGGTGATCTGCTCGTCGCTGATACCCAGCGTTTTCAGTTGTGCGACGCAACCTGATAACAAGCGCTCCGTCACGATTTCATTAAAATGCGACACCACGATTCCAATTCGATAATCATGGTTTGCAAGTGTTCCATACAAATTTTTCATGCATTTCCAACCTCTTTCAATAGGTGATTTAACTTGTTTTTCTTGGTGAGTAAATAGTGCTGGTTTTCAGAAGTTAATCCCACTTCCAACGGAATTCGTTCAACCGTTTTGATGCCGTAACCATCCAACTGCTGAATTTTATCCGGATTATTTGTCATTAATCGGACCTCAGACACACCCTTACTTTTCAAAATGGTGGCCGCAATTTGATAATTACGATCATCAATTGGCAATCCCAGATGTTGGTTGGCTTGAACCGTATCTAATCCCTGCTCCTGCAAGGCGTATGCCCGCAGTTTATTGGCCAGGCCAATTCCCCTGCCTTCCTGCCGCAGATAAATCAGGGCGCCACGTCCGTTTCTTTCGATGCGGCGTAATGCTTCTTCAAGTTGTGGCCCACAGTCACAGCGCTTCGACCCAAACACGTCGCCCGTCAGGCACTCGCTGTGCAGCCGCGTCAATAATGGGTCACCCGTTGCCAAGTCCCCTTTTGAAATCAACAGGGTTGGTTCGCCGCCATCAGGATTGTCAAACGCTTCCAGTTGAAAAGTCCCGTACTTGGTTGGCAGCTTAACGCTGGTAATTGTTTGAATGGCCTGATTTTGCTGATACTTTCGATAAGCAATAATTTCGTCAATCGTCAGCAACGACATCCCGTTGCCTTCAGCAATTGCCTTGAGGTCCTTTCGTCGGGCCATCTTGCCATTCTTTTTGAGGACTTCACAAATATAAGCAACTGGCGCAACACCTGCTAATTTAGCCAAATCAACAGCGGCTTCGGTATGCCCCTGCCGTTCGAAAACGCCATCCGGTCGGGCAATCAGGGGGAAAATATGGCCGGGGTGGTAAAAGTCGTCCCAGGTACTGTTGGGATCCGCCAACCGCTTAATCGTTTTTGCCCGGTCAAACGCGGAAATGCCAGTGGTGGTGGATTTCGCATCCAATGTGCTGGTAAAAGCAGTTCCAAAGGCATCGCTTGAATTTTCCAGCATCGGTTTTAATTCGAGCCGGTTGGCAATTTCAACAGCCATTGGCACACATAATAAGCCTCTTGCACGGGTGACCATTTTATTAACCGTTTCAGGGGAGACCTTCTCAGCCAACCCAACCATGTCGCCCTCTGCTTCCCGGTCTAAAGAATCCGCCACAATAATCAGATTTCCGGCTTTAAGTTCTGTCAGTGCCCGATCCACTTTTTCAATTATCTTTGCGTCCATTTTTCAGTCAGTCCTTTCTTGGCCATGTTGACAATGTACTTACCCAAAATGTCTGTCTCAATATTGGCCGAATCGCCCTGCTTGAGGCTGCTTAAATTCGTGTGAGTCAACGTATAGGGAATCAGTGCCACTTCAAAAGTTGACTGACTGGTTGAGACGACGGTCAAGCTGATGCCGTTGATGGCAACCGATCCTTTTTCAACGATGTAGGGCTCATATTCGGTTCCAATCTGAAAGCGCAATCGTATCGAATCTTCATCCGCTTGTGTTGAGACGAGTGTAGCCGTTGTATCCACGTGACCCAGTACAAAGTGGCCATCGAGCTTCTCGCCAACGGATAAGGACGGCTCTAGGTTCACAAATGCGCCGGACGCCAACTGAGTAAAATTAGTCCGCAGTATCGTTTCCGGCATCACGTCAGCAGAAAAGCTGGTCCCCGTTAAGTCCGTCACGGTCAAACAAACCCCGTTTACCGCAATGCTGTCACCCAATTTAAACGTGCCGTCCGAAACCAGGGATGTCTCGACCGTTAGCTTGGCCTGTTGGCCGCTGCGGTTGACCTGAACCACTTTTCCCCGTGCTTGAAT
>NZ_JAXGWW010000201.1:0-3847 GCF_040773105.1 Lentilactobacillus sp. | reverse complement strand
ATGAACCACCAAACGATGCCGACAATGGTTAACTTTTTGCCGAGCGATAAGCCTGGCGTTTGATATTTCAACGAAATGAAATGTCGCCCGACAGGGATTCGTGCGCCAATGAAGCCGCGATTGACCTTGAAGATGTCACCTGGTTGGCCATCGATTTTAAGATGCCAGCCAGTCGAATACGGAATTGAGGTGGTCAAAACGCGTGTCCGTTCAGTTGTGTCTGTGTATCCGGAAACGGCGTCGTTAGTGACGTGCTGATCCGACAAGCCTGATTTTTGGAGTGCATGAATCTGCTGATCATATTGCTTGTTGAAAGGAACCGCCATTAATTTGACGCTCTTAAACCTCAATTGTTTGACGCCGTTAAAATGAACGGTTAATGATTTTGTCAGCTTAGGTGAGTAGCCGAGATTCAAGACGATATGCTGACGATTCTCGAAGTCTGATAAGTTGTTTTCAGGGAGCTGCCGAACGTACGTAAAGTTATTCGGCGTTTCAACCGAGAGCGTAAATGCGCCGAGATCGGGGTGCTGAAGTGCTTTTCGATAGCGATCGATCTTTTGTAATTTGGAAACCGGGGTCCCATCGATAATTGAATCGGCCGTTAAGTTGGCGATTCGATCCATGGCCGTATGGGTGGTGTGCGAGACACCGTCGATTACCAAATAGAGTTCGGAATTGCGATACTGCTTTGGATTACTAATGTTTAATTGATAAGACAAGTGACGGCCCTGGGCATCGTTATCCATGAGATGCAGCCCATTGGCGTTTTGTGCTTCATTTCGCCTGACGATCTTTTGATTCTTGGCCAGTACGGTTCGTAGGGGCTTGGCATTCGGGTTGATGCCGGTTGCCTTTTCCCAAATCCGTATTTTATGTGCCGGCAGCATCGTCTTATATTTCGCGGCAGTTGCCCGGTATCGGGCGTTTGGTGAAATACGCAATCGATCAAGGACGGCTTTAACGGGGTTGTTGACGATGTGTTGGTCAAACAATTTCGTTGTGTAGCCAACGGTTTTGACTTTGTTGGCTGGTTCAGTTAACGAAACGCCGTCAATTGGCTTATCAACCACCGCGCCGGACAGGATCGCCTGCTCACGTTGAAGCGGAGACATACTATTGTAGTTGGCCGATGAGATGACGTATTTCTGAGTGTAAACCAGCGGCAACGCCAAATTCGATTGTAACAAAATGGTTCCGGAATGGTTGCTCAACCCACTGACGGGCTGTTCCGGGAAGTCAACAATCTTGCCGTTTTGCCCGCGGACATAGTGGAAGCCGTATGGAATCGCTTGTGGCTTCTTGATGATGTCCGTTTTGGCAAACATATATTTAACGCCCAGTAAATTCAGGAGTGTCGTGCGGCCGTCTGCTTCTCCGATGACCGAGTTCACAACAGCCTGAGAGTCACCCAGCGAGCGGGTAAATTGAAACAGACTGCCATTTTGAATTGAATAATACGCCCCTAAATCGTGGGTGCCAAGGACCATCGGGATATTATTGCCGGCAGTTCGGTGGGAGTAGTAATTATGAATGGTCGTTGTCCGATAAAAGTTACCATCCTTATTCAACCCGTTTTGAGCCCCGTCATAATACTTGTGCAGCCACTGTTGAGCAGACCCGGTTGCCAAATTTGAATTAATGTTCTTACTATTGTTAGGGCTGAACCAACCTTGTCCGGCACTGATGACGTTGACAAATACCAGACCGGTCAAAATGTAACCCACTCGTTTTGGTGGAAGCTTAAGGGAGGTTTGACAGGCAAATAGTAGGAGGAAACTAAGTAATAACCCATATGCAACCAAATCATTTTGAGGGAGTTTTAGTGTAAATCCTTTGGTAATCCAAACCAGAATAATTAGACCGGCACTGGCACCAATCAGCCACCTCAGATCGTTTCGGGTTAAAGTCTTTAACGAGTCAACAAAAATCATGGTTGCCAAGCTCATTGGCAAGACGATGAGAAACAACCAACGATTAGAAGGCGTCGACATGGCGTTGGCAACCGCACTAAATTGTGGCAGCATCAGTGCTACGATGGTTAACGTAATAATCGTGGCCAGCGAACGGTAGCGCTTGAAATGACGTAAAACGTAAACCGCACCCAGGAAGGTTAGCCCACAGAAATTTAGGACCAGCCAATAGTCCTTTGTTGTGGTGCTGGTAATTAACTGATTGGGAAGCGCCAAGTAGTACTTGAGCGGATAAAGAATCAAGCCGTTGGCAAATTGAGCGTGATAGGCAATCCGAGTGGACTGAAAAACGGCCAGCAATGTGGGCAGCAAAACAATCCCTGCGGTCAACAGCCCGGTTAAAACGCCTTGAAATAAGCAATAAATGATCCGGCCATTCTTCAGTTGTTCCGGATGAGTATGGCGAATATTGAAGTAGCGGGTCAGTAGATAGACCAGCGTTCCAATCGCCAGCATATAGGCAAAGTAGAAGTTACTAATTAATGCCAGGGCCACTGCAACTGCCAGCGGCAGCCAGTTCTGTTTATGCAGAACTTTTTCAACCCCCATCGCCAACAACGGAAACAGAATCATTGGAATTAAGAAGAAGGGATGGTGCATCGAAACGTAGAAGTTATACCCGGAAAAGGTGTAGATCAAAGTACCGATGAGCTTGCTGTGGCGGCTGAAGTTTCGTTCGTTCGCCCAGGCAAGAAACGATAAGCCGACACAGTAGAGTCGAAGCAGAATTAATACCTGATAACCCAACTCCAGCTTGCTGGCCGGAAAAAAGGCGATCAGGTAACTGAATGGATCGCCAATTATGTAGAATGCAAATGTGGTTAGTTGATCAGCCCCGGCACCCAAGTTCCATGACCAACCAGCCAGTGACTGATGCGCGGTTCCCTGTAGAATACGTTGGAACTGGGCTAAAATTGGGAAATGCTGGGCAATCCCATCAACGTTCCAAATCAACGTTTTTCCGGCCAGCCATGGGATCGTATAGGTAGCCAGACAAACGAAGACAAATGCGATGGTGTAGATGAAATAGATTGAAAAATTAAAGGACTTTTTGCGAGTGTCAATTCTCGGTTCCATGTGAAATTACCTCCTCATACATAATCCCATTTTGACCGCAATGGGTGGGTTAGACAAGATTATTCGGCCAATTTTAATTTTTGTAATAATAGTGCCTTGAGTTTGCAATGTTTTGCATGAACATTCATCAGGAGATAGAACGAAACTAAGTAAAACGCTTTCATGACGACTGATGACTCACCTTTACTAAATTGAGAATGTGAATTTTCTTTTACCAAATTATGAATATTCTATGAAGTGAAAACATATTTATACCGAAAAGATGAGAAGAAAGTATGAATATTGTGAAGAAACTGTTACAATTACTATATTCGTAAATCTAATTAAAAACTTATTTTCTCATTTAAACATTTAGCCTTGCATAAATAATCGAAAGAAGGCTTTTGTGAAGGGAATAATTAGTCGAATAATTTATAAAATGAAACCGCAAACATTTTTCTTGCTAATTGTGTTAGTTTTTTCACATTTCTGATGTCTAAAAATAGACGGTAGCGTTTTCAGAAGGGTTTATGATGTAACTGTACTAATGGAAGAGGAGGTAACAAAATGACAAGCCCAATTCATGTAACATCGGAAATCGGTAAGTTAAAAACTGTATTGTTAAAACGTCCGGGTAGAGAAATTGAAAACTTTACACCAGACATGATGCCCCGGTTATTATTCGATGACATTCCATATTTACCAATTGCCCAAAAGGAACATGATTACTTTGCTGATACATTACGCGACAATGGTGTCGAAGTCCTGTATCTGGAAAAATTGGCCGCTGAAGCACTTGATGCCGGTGGTGACAAAGT
>NZ_JAXGWW010000200.1:0-3892 GCF_040773105.1 Lentilactobacillus sp. | reverse complement strand
GCTTTTTTCTAATTCCTGGTAACGGGGATCAATCCCTTCAATAATCTTTCGTGACGCCCGATTAACGTCATTGATAATGGTCATCTGTTGCCCGAATTGACGTTCATCAAGTTTCTGTAAGTGATCTGTCCACGCGCTAATATAAGGAACTGCCTCTCGTTCCACATTAATTCCACAATGCTTCATAACTACTGCACTAGTGAGTTCTGCTTGTAGCTCAGCAATTGGTCGACTCACCTTATCTGCTCGATGTTCCAACAACGCATGGCCCATTTCGTGCAGCCGAACTTTCAGCTTTTCACTGTCTGGCAAGCCTGACTGAATGACAATTGCTTTTTCATCAGGTACATAGTAGCCCTTCGCTACTGATTTACTGTTCAAGTGGGGCCGTTCTTGAATCGTAACTCCTTGGCTTTGGGCAAATTCATCAACCGCCTGGGTCAGTTCAGCAATGTTTTCTGGATTGCTTGGAAACTCATAAGGTCGGTTGGGATAAATCTTTGGATAATCAGCTGCTTTCATCGTCGTTTGGGTAACATCAAAAACCGTGACTAGCCGATACCCCTTAATCAACTCCTTGGTCGGTAGCTGATGCTTGTTGGCAGCTTGCTTTTGTTCACTGGTCACTTGATTCAATGGTACCCAGTCATCACTGATTTTAACGTGCTTGACCATATTAGGGGCGAAGATCTTAATGCCATGTTGGCCCTTTTGAACCTTGGCCCCCATCTGTTTAAACTTCGTGAATCCCGCGACCGCCAAGGCCCCTGCTTTTTGTCCCTTAATGAGCACTTGATTATGAAACGAATACTGCGGAAATCGGGCCATGAAATCAGTCATTTCTAGCAAATCTTCTGGTGTTCGCGTCATCTTCCGCGCCGCTGCCAACACTTGTTTGGAGTATTGCGCAATTTCCTTTCGACGTCTATCCGTATAGCTTTCTTTTGGAGTATCTTTTGCTACTGGTTTCGGTGTGTCTGCTGGTGTTGACTGCTTCGTAGGTTGTTCGTCTTGAATCTTAGTCTCAGATGCCGAATTAAAAAAATGATCGAGACTAATCAACTGTTGTAGCTTCTGATCGGCCTTCAAGTCATCGTTCCAATCTTTTTCGTGGGGAATGGCGACGTTCACTTTGACCTGACCGTTATCACCTTGAATGCCGGCTTCCTTAAACTGTTGAATGAATCGGCGGCCGGCATCATCGTTATCAGTAGCCAACACCAGTTCTTTCAATTGACCACCCGGCGCGTAAATCCGCTCCGCAATCATGTTCGAAAACACTCCCGTTTTCTCAACTCCACCCAAGGACACGATCAGAGTCGGCTCTTGAGCATTAAATAGCCGGCTATAAGACATGGCGTCAATCGGTGACTCACAAATTATCGCACGGGTTGGCGTACCCTCGCCCACCACTTGCGTCCATCCGAAGTCGTGCGCACTGTGCCGCGCAATGCCTTTAAAATAGTGTCGTCCCTGGTGTGCGTCTTTCATATAGGTTGTGCCTTGTAGATCAGCCCCAACAACTTTGTCGCCCTGATACCAGGGAAAAACAAGGTTATGGTGTTGGGTATCTTCCATGATTTGTCCCTGTTTCACTAACTGATCCACCAATTTTGCTGGAATTTTACGTGTCTTAACTAAGTAGTCCCGGCACTTCGTGGACAATTGCTTTTCGGCGTGGAGTGCCGCCAAATCAAACGGCTGTGACTCAACTGTCGCCGGTCGATTAACCCGGCGACTTTGTGGATTAGCTTGCTGAAAATCGGCTAATCTTTTTTTAGCCTCTGTTGGTGTTAGATCATCGTGTTCGGCAATGAACTCCGGTAAATGGCCCCACACTCCCGTGGAAAAACGGTTAAAGTAATCTTTATTTAAATTCACCCGCATAGAGTCCCGATCAGTCGGCCAAATCCAATGACCACTTTTTTCATAGGTTATGCCCGCCCAATCCATATAGTCTTGAATCTCAGACATGTGGGTCATCACCCTTCACCGTTGGCTTTGTTGCTGCTTCCGGTTTGGTCATCAACGAGTCAATAACTTGCTTGAAGTCATTTAGAGAGTCGATGTCCATTTTTTCAATCGCATACAAGCCAATTTCTTGTGCCAGCTTTTTCTTTGCTGCTTGATATTCAGCGTTAGCCCGCCGTAGCTTTGCCAACTTAGATTCCAAATTCGTTGCCATTAGCCCACCTCCTCAGTCTTTGTGAGAAAGAATAAACGAAACCCTGTCAGAAAAGAGAAAGCGCACGTCGGAAAAAATAATAAAAAGAAACAATTTTTAGCCAAAACTCCAAAAAAGCGCATAATGAAACATGTTAAAAGCTTTTCTCCTCGTTAAGCTTCTAAATCAAAACTGATACTCCAGTAGAATATTGGCAATAAAAAAGCACTACAGACGCTTGTTTCAAGCGGTTGTAGTGCTTTTTTATCTTCTCATTTCTCTATTTTGTTCTTGTTCACGCTCGTAGTCTTCTTGTCGTTCGGCTTCTAAACGCTGGTCTAACGAGTGTTGTTCATCTTGCGCAGTCCTTTCCAGTTGCGCATTACTTCGTCGTAATTCGCTAATAGTGGTTTTCATTTCCCCACTCAAGTGGCTTCGCAGTTTATGCCGGATTGTCCGGGTCGGTAGTCGTTTAAGCTGATCTTCCTGAATTTCTCCTGATCGCGTTGGCTGCGTAAACGCTCGAATTGTGGAGCTAGCTTGTTCTGATAATTTATTTAATTGCTGATACTGCGGTCGTTTGTCTAGCTTTGATCCCGCTTGTAGATTCAATTGCCGCTTTAGCTTGAGCACCTTCATTTGAGCTCGCAGACTCTTTTTAATTTGATGCTTCGTCAACGGAACTTGATACACGTCTTTTAACAGACTATGCGAATGAACTTGATCAACTGACCTCAACTCAACTTCTAAGCGCTTCATCAATCGATCGTAAGTTGCACCAGAGACTTTCCCAACTTGTAAGTTGACCGGATCGTCGTATGCTTCTGCGCCCACATTATTTGTCTTTAAACAGTGTTCAAAATCAGCTAAAAATAATTGTTGTTGTGCCAGAAAGGCTCGATCACCAGTGGTCAAACTCGGACTAGCGTTCAAATCTTTTTCTAGCATACCCTGTAAGCGGTCTGATTCAGATTGAATACCTGCCAGCTTCAAACTGCGATTCTGTAATTTATAACCCACTTTACGCGTAATGAGTTCTCGCTTTAACAACCGATGTTGCGTGTCCGTTAACTTTTCCTGATCAAGCTGCCGCCGTAATTCATTAATTTTAAGTCGATTATCCGCCATTAACTCGGGGGTGACTTGCTGCGTCAGACTTTTAACCGAAAGCTGAAATCGATCCTCGTGCCGAATGGTTTTAAACAATTCGTTGATCAACCGGTCTTCTAATTTTTTAGTCTTGCCTGGTGCCGTGTCTTTAGCCTGCTGACCATATAACTGACGATTCAAGTGGCTCTCACATACCAGTTCCGCCTGAAATGTTTTAAATTCTGGCTCATGAATTAAATACTGTTGGACATAAGTTCGCGCTTCTTTAATTGCTGCTTGCATCGCAGGTGTTTGATCATGACTAGCGTACCATTTCCGTTTATCTCTTGGGAGCTTCAGGAAAATCTGCTGTAGAAGCTGATCATCTGGCGACATTTTTTTAATTAAGTCTTTGCGATGACTGGCAATCTGAACTTGTAAATTTCTGATTCGTTCTTGTTCTTGTGTGTTACCTAAACGAATCAGCTGCCGTGTAAACGTTGACTTAAACCGCTGAATAGAAACGCCATTAAGCTTACCGGCGTATTCACCAGCATGTGGCCCGCGTTGAATTTTCCGGCGCGTTGACTGTAATTCCGACAGCCCCAAGTGAACATGAATGTGGTTGGTATCAAATTG
>NZ_JAXGWW010000199.1:0-3912 GCF_040773105.1 Lentilactobacillus sp. | reverse complement strand
TTCTTTCACAGGAAAATAGTGTGGTGGCGATAGCCAGAAGGATACACCTGTTCCCATGCCGAACACAGAAGTTAAGCTTCTGCACGCCAAGAGTAGTTGGGGGATCGCCCCCTGCGAGGGTAGGACGTTGCCACGCAATTTAGAAAGTCTTCAATGGTATTTACTATTGAAGGCTTTTGTTTTATATTGAAATAGTACGTATTTTTAAGGAATATAGGTGAAATTATGAAGCGCTATCGATCTTACCGTCTAAGTTTAGGGTGGCAAATCCTGATTGGACTCGTGATAGGTGTTGTCTTTGGAGTGATTTTTTACAAAAACAACACGGCAATTACTG
Organism: Lentilactobacillus sp.; assembly: GCF_040773105.1. NCBI lineage: Bacteria > Bacillati > Bacillota > Bacilli > Lactobacillales > Lactobacillaceae > Lentilactobacillus > Lentilactobacillus sp. Next base: position 3,575 of record NZ_JAXGWW010000199.1, on the reverse strand, counting down.
CGATGCAAAATATTGGCACAATGTTTATTAATTTGATTCAGATGATTGTGCTACCGATCGTGGTTTCTTGCTTAACTGTTGGTATTGCCAGTATGGGCGATATTAAGAAATTGGGGCGGGTTGGACTCAAAACGATTATCTATTTTGAATTGATGACAACTATTGCAATTGCACTTGGGATGATTGTTGCCAATGTGCTTCACCCCGGAACGTTAATCGATATTCATTCACTTCATGGTTCAGATATCAGTCAATATATGGCGACTGCAAAGACTGCTGAGCATACTGGAATTTGGGGAACTTTGATGGGGATTATCCCGACAAATATTTTTAAATCCTTAGCGAATGGCGATATGATGCCCGTCATTTTCTTTTCCGTCTTTTTTGGATTGGGGATTGCAGCAATCGGTGAAAAAGGCCAGATTTTAATTGATGGTCTAAATGCCGTGGCTGAAGTCATGTTCAAGGTCACAAATTGGGTGATGCATGTGGCGCCAATCGGTGTTTGTGCGCTGATTGGTGTTGCTTTGGCAGAAATGGGAATCGGTGCTTTGATTCCTTTGGGTTATTTTGTGGCAATTGCCTATGTCACCATGACCGTGTTCATACTGGTAATTATGGGGATAGTGGCAAAGATATTTGGATTTAGCATTTTTGATTTACTATTGGTCATCAAAGACGAAATTGTGTTAGCATTTTCAACCGCTAGTTCTGAAGCGGTGTTACCAAAGATGATTGAGAAAATGGATAAATTTGGAACCAGCCAGGGAATCGTTTCTTTCGTCATTCCAACTGGCTACACCTTTAACCTGGACGGTTCAGCAATCTACCAATCGATTGCAGCACTGTTCCTTGCTCAGGCCTACCATATTAACCTCTCAATTGGCCAACAGATCACGTTGTTGGTTGTACTGATGATTACCTCTAAGGGGATGGCCGGCGTCCCTGGCGCCTCCTTTGTGGTCCTTCTGGCGACTATCTCAACGATCGGTGTCCCGGTAACCGGATTAACGTTCATTGCCGGAATTGATCGAATAGTTGATATGGGCCGGACTGCCGTTAACGTGGTTGGAAACTCACTTGCAACCGTGGTTATTGGCAAGTCAGAAAAAGAGTTCGACGAAGAAAAATCTAAGAAGTACATTGCCTCATTTAAAAAACACGGCGTACCCGAAAGGGCCGAATAGTTCCACGATAGAATGATAAAAAGGTTGGCGTAAAAACAATGCGTCAGCCTTTTTTGATGATGTATATTAAAAGCCGTCAACGAATTTACGTTGGCGGCTTTATAATGTTATTTTCGATAAGATAGCAGTCATCTTGCAAGAATCAGTTTCCACCGGATTCTTGGAGGTTTCGTCCTCATAATTACTATTATTATCGTTTTATGTGTGGCAATTTAGTACGATTAATCGATTTCTCCCCAATTAGTTTCCTAAAAGGTGAAGCGTTTTTCGACTATGAGTAGCCGATCGACCACAAGTACGTCAGTACCTAAACGGTCGAGACCACCGAGAAATTGTATTAACCGAATTCCCAAAAGTTGATTCGTCTAAACAAACGAAGTCGGGAAATTTTTTGTGAATCATCTAGCTGTAAAGCTAATAAGCAAGAAACAAAACGTTTAGACGCGTCAAACATTTATTCAATTCGGGAAGATCGGTTATCACAATTTCTCACTAAGCATGAAGCTGTGCGAGAGTTATCACAACCGGGCTTCCCTTGGTAGACTGGTGCTTCGTCGCTCCTGGGTCTGTAAATTCTGCTGTCATAACTCTCACCTCTTCAAAGTTTTTTATTTGGTAATGAAAAGTGTCCAGCCGATAACGACTGGACACAATAAACCACTTATCGCCAGTCGTTGAGCTTTAGCACTATGTGTTGTAGTTAAAAATTAACAGCTACATTAGTCCAAGCCTTACTTTGACCTGGACAGCTGACTCATTGGCGTTTTTCGACGTTTCTGAGCAGTAGCATTTTCCACATAGGAGCCTCACCTAACAGCTTTATTCATTTTTCATTCCAAAACTTATAATAGCACAGCCCTTGTTCTTTCGCAAGAATTAGGCTTACATATCCATGCCCGGAATATTGAGATCTTCAACCTTGACGCCACGTTCTTTGGCGAACGCATTCATTAAAGTATCCATATCCATTAACTTGTATTGTTTTGGATGATCAGGATCGTAGACTTCAAATTGGGCCATCATGCCGCCATCTTCGTGTTCAATGATGTGGCAATGGTTCATATAGACCCCAAGGTGATCGAAGCCGACTTTCAGACGGACGGTTTCACCAGGGTTAACCCCAACGGTATCCTTTAATCCATGTTCATTTGGATAAGGCTCGTCGCCGTTTCTTGAAACAACTTGGAATTGAGTTCCATGCATATGGTAGGGGTGAACCATTCCGTTGCTCATATCATTGGTATTGCTAATGTCCCAATACTCAACGTTGCCCAGTTTTTGTTTGTCGTCAATCCGTTGCATATCAAATTTCTTGCCATTCATCATGACTTCTTCGTCCATTCCAGACATGACGACCTTATGAACGGGGGCACCTGGCGTGACATCTGGGTCCGGAATATCAACTAAATGATCTGGCAGTTGTGTATTATCCGGGGCAAATTCATGAATTCTAAACCGCATAATTGGAACGTCGTCACAGAATAAAGTGACCTCATCGCCCGGCTTGTACTGACCAAAGTCGACAATTACTTCTGCCCGCTCTGCGCATGTCAGCATCAAGTGGGTAAAATCAACTGGTTCGGGCATAATGCCACCATCAGAGGCGATTTGGGTAAACTTTAAATCGTCACTAAAGTGCAGCCGCCACTCACGTCGATTGGCGCCGTCCAGGATGCGTAATCGAAGCCGCTGCGTGGTTACGTCGAAGTATGGGTTAATAGTACCATTAATCATCGCAGTGGGCCCCTGCACGCCGTCAGGGTCATAGTCAGCCATATAGTCCCATTGGTTGTCTTCGTGGAAACGACGGTCTTGTAAAATCAACGGAATATCGTCCACACCGTAGTTTCTTGGAAATGGCAATTTGCTTTCGACGTCATCTTTAACCACCACGGCAGTTGCTAATCCCTTCCAAACATGTTCAGCAGTAGCTGGACACGGGTGGGCATGTAACCACAACGTTGCGGCTGGTTGATCACACTTGAATTCAATTTGGGTGCTTTCGCCAGGATATACCGGCGCGTGACAGCCACCGTCAGTGATTGGTCCGGAAACGTTCAAACCGTGCCAATGAAATGTTGTCAATTCAGGGAGTTCATTTTTCAGGGTAATATGGATCATTTTGTCTTTTTTAAACAGAATGGTCTTTCCCAAAAGATCGGTGTTATACCCCCAAGTTTTGGTCTTTTTGCCTGGTAATAACTGAACTTCACCGGTTTGGGCGATGACCGTGTAATACATATCGGTATCGGTTTCCTTATCCGGCTTTAGTAGTTCTGGAATTTTTAACGGTTGTTGGGGAGCTTTAGGCTCCTCAAGAGGAATAAATCCACCGTCATGAGTATTGTAGGCAGGCTCATCAAAAAAGTAATCTGTATAAACTTTTCT
>NZ_JAXGWW010000198.1:0-3913 GCF_040773105.1 Lentilactobacillus sp. | reverse complement strand
CTTTGTGGTTAATTCAAATCCTGTCGAATTTGAATTAACCACTTTTTCTTTTTGTTAAAGTGGAAGCTAAGCGCGGTTCTTGATCTCTCTTAAAACCTGTCCCGCTTATTGACTTCAATCCAAAACAGGAGTAAATCAAAAAGTCAGACGATTTTTGATTTACTCCTGTTTAATTTTGGGACTTATGTCACAGCCCCTTTGTTGTTATCGTTAAACACATCAGCAGTTCTTTAATTAATTAATTAATTTATCTTCCAATGCCTGTGTCAAGACCTCCGAAAAGTTGATATGCTGGTCTTTTCCCATTTTAACCAAATACTCTGGGATCGAAACATTTTTCCGGACTGTTTTAGACGTTCGTCTGCGATAGTCTTCCATGTCTAAAGAAACAATGGTTTTGATATCAGCTCCTGTAACTTGAATATCTTCGAGAGCGGTTGGTTTTGGCCACGTCATTTCGTCTACCAGCATCGTGCCGATTAGATCAGTAGCCATTTCAAGTGCTTCTTCCATTGATTCACCTTGGGTCCATGCACCGTTGTTAATGTCTGGGATCTCAACGCTATAGCCAGTTTTTTCGGGGTGGAGAATTACGGGGTAAATTACTAATTTATGAGCCATCACTATACCTTCTTTATTCCTGCTTGTTTTAAAATACCGCTTTGGGTCCCTTTTTTGAGTTCTTTTGTGTGCATTGGAACTGGAACCGTTATTTTGGTCTGGGGGTTAAACATGATTAGATGCGATGATTTACGCTGTCGCTTCCTAACGAAGCCGTTCTGTCGAAGAAGCTCGATCATTTCTTTGGGGGTCATAGGCATGATTATTCGTCCTCTGTGTTTTGTATTATACACAACAATGTGTATTAAGCCAAATAATATGATTCTTTTTGGCGCATACATCATAAATACGTAAGGCAGAAGTTGAAAATTTATTGAGTGACATTACAATCGGTGTTTTTGCACAAAATAGTTGTTAATTACCCAGCAGCCTTATCAAGCGTTCTATAATAATTGTGAAATACTTAAAATGACGTTTGAAGGGGAGTAAATTATGAAACGTTGGGGGATTCAAATATTTATTTTGGGAGTTAGTTTGTTAAGTATCGGAGTTGGTACTCAAAATGTTCAAGCTAAAAGTGATCCAATTGCCGAAACCTATGGTGCATTGACATCGACTAATTTGTATCGGCCGGCTGCTATTAAGTCGAGTACGAATACTGTCATTGATATTGTGTTAAAGCCAAAGGATAAGACCGCTCTTTTTCAACAGGCACTTGATGTTAATACGCCTGGAAACTCACAATTCAAAAGCTATCTGACACCCAGTGACATTCGGGATAAATACGGCCAGCCACAGTCGGTTACCGATGCTTGGAAAGCTTATTTGGCCAAGCATCATCTCAAAACGTTTGTCTATGATAATGGTTTGTTACTGACCGTTTCCGGCAAGGTGAAGGACTTCGACCAAACGTTTAAGATGAATATGAAAACCGCAACTTACCACAGCAACCCGCTTCAGTTCAGCAAGACCCAACCGGTTATTCCGGCAAGTCTGGCCGATACGGTTTGGACGGTTCTTGGAATGGGGAATCATAACCGTCACTACGTCTTTCCCAATGCGCCAAGTGCAAACGCACAGGGACTTGATAATACCTATGCGTTTGCCGGCTACACCAAGCAATTTACTGACCGGTATAACGTTCAGTCACTCTATGATCAAGGACTTACCGGTAAGGGTCAGACGATTGGGATCATTGCCTTTGGCGGTATGAAGAAAAGTGACGCTTACCATTTTTGGAAGCACGAAAATGCCAGCACCGATATGAGCCGGTTGACTGTTAAAAATGTCCCTAATTCAATTCTTGATCCTAAGTTGAGTGGCGGAAATGATGCGGAAACCAACATGGACGTTGAATACGCTGGTTCCGTTGCCCCACAAGCTGATATTCGCATGTATTGGAACCATAACAGTGTGCCGACTTTGGTTAACATGATTAATGCTTATTCATTGGCGTTTAATGAAAATAAGGTGAGTGCAATCTCAAGCAGTTGGGGATTAGGCTCCAGCAATCTGCTTAATCTGTTGAAAGCTCGTAAAGTTTTGACGCCTTATTATTCAGACGTTTTAAATGTTGTCCTGGCACAGGGCGCACTGCAGGGGATTTCAGAATTTGACGCGGCTGGAGATGATGGGGGCATTCCTTACAGCATCGGCGGCATTTCCGGCAATCATGTCTTGCTCAACCGTTCGGCCAACTCAACGCCGGTGATGGAATCTAATCCGTGGGTTACCTCAGTTGGGGGGACCACGTTACCATTCTCAAAGAACTTTGGAACGTCCACAAAAGTCGGCGCAATGCCACTTGGACAAGTTTCTGTCGCCAAAGAACGCAGCTGGGGGATGGATTATCTCTGGCCGGCCTTTGAAAGCCGTCCAAATTTGATTGCTCAGGTACCATCTCTTCTGAGCGTGGCCGGCTCCGGTGGTGGCGGTGGGTTTAACAAATTGGTACCAACCCCGGCCTACCAGAAGGATGTTTCCGGGGTGAACACGTTTAATGCCCGCAACTACTTGTCAAATCTGGATCAGCCGATCTTTGACTCTGACCTGGTTCATGGGACCAGTACGGGTCGAAACTATCCGGACGTTTCTGCAGACGCTGACTCGATGACGGGATACATGATCTACTATCCAATGGGTAAGATTAACTGGATCCCATCTGGTGGTACCAGTATTGCCTCTCCTCAAATGGCCGCAACGGCTGCGTTAATCAACAGTCAACCGGGTCGAAAACGAATGGGCTTCTGGAATCCGCAAATTTATCAGCTGGCTTCGCAAACTGACTCGCCGTTTCGTCCGCTTAACGATACAACCGATAATTCCAATTTGTATTACACCGGTCAGACCGGAACGGTTTACAATCAAGCGAGCGGCTTGGGGACAGTCGACTTTGCTAAATTAGCACAGCTATACAAGTAAGCAGGAATCCAGTTCAGGATTTTGCATCAGCGAAGGATATCTGTTACACTACTTTCAATTGCGATTTTGCAAACGAAAGGAAAGATGTATGAAATTCTCCAAAACACTATCCGTAGTAGCCGTTACCCTTGGGGTGGGCATTATTGCCACAGAGGCACAACCGGTTCATGCAAAGACAACTACCCATGCAATTCCAAAAACATTGCAGGGGACTTGGCTGGGAAATTATCATGATGATTTATTTGGCAATGTGCCGGTCAAATACCGACTGACCAAATATTCCTTCCGCCAAGGTTCATCGAAGGCGTCTGAAAATGCGGATGCCAGAACCTATTACGTGAATATTAAAAAATACCGTGCGACTAAGGCAAAAAGTTTCTTGTTTAAGGTTGCCAATAAAGCAAATCAACACGGGTACTGGAAGCTGACATTGTTATCAGCAAACCAACCAGTGTACTTGAAGCACGTGAAACATAACGGAAAAACGGCGCTCAAGATGTATTACAAATCAAGTGATACCAATAAGGTGCAAACCAGTTATTTTTATCATCAATAATGATTAAATAGGACTGTTAACAGGCATTGTGTCTGTTGACGGTCCTATTTTTGTTGCTGATTCATCAGTAGGTTTAAATATTTAATATTAATTTCATTTTTTAATGAAATACCGTTGAATATATTGGTATGATGTATGTAGAGATATCGCTTGCACGTTTTGGTGGCGATATGATTACACCAAAAAACTGATAGATTGTGAGGAATTTATATGAGTAAAATTTCTATTCGAGGCAGTTTACAGACCAAGCAGATCGAAGGCAGTTATTCGGATGTTGAAAAAAAGATTGTCGCAGATTTAGATGCAGCTCAAGTGAAGGATGGCAAGAAGCCATTTTCAAAGATTGCAGATGAGGTCGTTATTGAACCGTACAAG
>NZ_JAXGWW010000197.1:0-3920 GCF_040773105.1 Lentilactobacillus sp. | reverse complement strand
TTGTTCGACGTGTCGCTGCCGGTAGAAATTTATTGTTGGCAGACTATAATGAAGCAAAATTAGTTGAAATGAAACAACACTTGACGGAAGCTGGATTTAACGTTGAGACCATCCAAGCGGATCTTTCATCACGGGAATCTATTAAGACAGTGGTTGCTAAGGCACAATCGCTTGGTAAGATTATGGGATTGGTCAACGCGGCTGGCGTTTCACCATCCCAAGCGAGCCCAGAGCAAGTGCTCAAAGTGGACCTTTACGGGACTGCTGTTTTGTTAGAAGAATTTGGTCGAGTCATGGCTCCCGGTAGTGCGGGAATCGTCATTTCGTCGCAATCAGGACACCGATTACCCGCCTTATCACAAGCAGATAATCAAGCCTTGGCTATGACACCGACTGAAGAATTATTGGATTTACCAATTTTACAACCGGACGTGATCAAGGATTCATTGGCGGCTTATCAATATGCGAAACGAACCAATGTTTTACGGGTCGCTGCCGAATCGGTTAAGTGGCAAGCTCACAGTGCACGGATCAACACGATCAGCCCCGGTATTATCATGACACCATTAGCCGTTGACGAATTGAACGGGCCGCGTGGTGCGGGTTACAAAAAGATGTTCGAGTTAATGGTTACGAAGTGTCCAGGAACACCCGATGAAATTGCCAATTTGGCGGAACTCTTAATGGATCGCCGTGGTGCCTTTATCACAGGGAGTGATTTCTTGGTTGATGGCGGAATTACCGCACAATATTGGTATGGTAATGTTTCAGAAGTTCGTAACAATGGCGTCCAGAAATAGAATTTTAAGGGGAGTTTATTATGAAAGCAGCAACTTTTATTGAACCAGGAAAAGTCAAAGTTAAAGAATACGACAAACCAACTATTCAAAAGCCAACCGATGCAATTATTCGGGTGCTCCGGGCCGGTGTATGTGGGTCGGATTTGTGGTGGTTCCGCGGGATTTCACAACGCCAAGCAGGCTCAACCGTTGGTCATGAAGCAATTGGAATTGTTGAATCTGTTGGTTCAGCCGTTAAAGATGTACAAGCAGGCGATTTTGTGATTGCGCCGTTCACCCATGGTTGTGGGCACTGTGCCGCTTGTTTAGCCGGTTTTGATGGGGATTGCTTAAACCAAGAAGCCGGCGGTAACGGTGGCTATCAAGGTGAATACTTACGCTTTACTAATGCAAACTGGGCGTTAGTTAAGATTCCTGGACAACCCGAAGATTATTCTGACGACATGCTGAACAACTTTTTAGCCTTAGCTGACGTGATGGCAACGGGTTTCCACGCCGCAACTAGCGCAGAAGTCAAAAAAGATGATACCGTTGTTGTGATGGGTGATGGTGCCGTTGGTTTGAGCGGGGTGCTTTCCGCAAAATTGCTTGGCGCTAAGCGGATCATCGCAATGAGTCGCCATGAAGATCGGCAAAAGTTAGCAAAAGCATTTGGCGCCACGGACATTATCGCTGAACGGGGTGATGAAGCGGTTGCCAAAGTGATGGCCTTGACCGAAACTGGGGCTGACGCGGTGCTTGAATGTGTAGGTACTGAACAATCCGTTGACACAGCAGTCAAAGTTGGCCGCCCTGGTGCGGTTGTTGGCCGCGTTGGGGTCCCACAAAAGGCTGAAATGAATACCAATAATCTTTTTTGGAAGAACATTGGCTTACGTGGTGGGATTGCTGCTGTAACGACGGATGACAAGCAAGTTTTGTTAGATGCTGTTTTGACGGGGAAAATTCAGCCCGGCCAAGTCTTTACGAAACGGTTTATGTTAGATGATATTCAAGCTGCGTACGAAGCAATGGACCAACGGACGGCGATTAAGTCATTGGTCATTGTCAGTGATAAATAGGAGGGAGCATGAAGAAAGTTTTAATTATTGGTGCAACGGGGACTATTGGCGGTGTAGTTCGACAAACGCTTTTGAATGAAACCGATAATCAGTTAACGTTGTTTGCTAGAAGTGCCAATCGATTAAAGACTAGTGAGCGTGAAAGTGTTATCGCTGGCGATGTTACTAAAGATAGTGACTTAGACAAGGCGATTGCAGAACAAGACGTTGTTTTTGTTGCCTTGAGTGGTTCTTTAGGTCGCTTTGCCCAAAAAATTGTTGCGGCAATGGACCGAAATAAGGTTTCACGGTTGCTGTTTATTACTTCAATGGGTATTTATGATGAAATTCCCGCTTCGGTTGGTGCTAGTGGAAATTTGAGTAGTAATCCAATGCTACGCACTTATCGGGAAGCCGCCGATGTTGTTGAAGCTTCTGATTTGAACTACACCCTGATTCGTCCGGGCTGGTTTACTGGTGGTCCTGTTGATTATGAAATCACGAAAAAAGGCGAACCATTTGGTGGGCATGATGTCTCAATCAATTCGATTGCGGATTTTGTCAAGAATGCGATTGTCGATAATGATTATTATGCACATGATAGCGTTGGACTAAATGCAAAATAATATTCAAAAGGTCATTAGCTAGATAGCTAGTGGCTTTTTTCGTTTATAAGCATGGCAGAGAATCGGTTCAGGTTCTGCTGCAAAACATTTCTCAAATTGTTGATTAAGGTTATACTAATTAAAATAATATGACAAATTTGAACATTCAAAGATAATTTTGTAAAGGTTGAGGTGCCGGTAATGTTTCAACAGATGCAGTATTTTATCGCAATCGTTAATAATCATAGTTTTACTCAAGCGGCCGTGGACTGCCACATTTCGCAGTCAGCGATTTCTCAGCAAATGAAGGAGCTAGAAAGTCAACTTGGTGTGAAGTTATTGAATCGGAAAGGACGCAGCTTTGAAGTTACTGAAGCGGGTCAATACTTTTATAGTCATAGTCAGGATATTTTGGTGGATGTGGACCAACTTATAAAGAAAACTATCAAAATTGAAAAGAATGATGAGGTCGAGTTGCGGGTTGGCTATTTAAGAAGTTTTGGGACTACCGAGTTTTTACAAACTGTTTCGAAGTTTACTCAGGAGTGTCCTAAAGTGAAAATCAAAATTAGTAGTGGCACGCACGAAGAACTCTATGAATTATTACAGACAGGAAAAATTGATTTGAATTTTTCTGATCAACGGCGGGCCTTATCCAATGAATATCAAAATGAATTTTTGACTGCTAGTGAGTTTATGGTTGCCGTTAACAATTCGTTGCCATTTGAGGCACAAAAAATCGACGTTGCTGACTTAGTGGATATTCCTTGTATTTTGATTATTGATGGTCATCAGCAAGTCTCAGAAGAGGAGTATTATCGCAATGTTTTAGGTGTCAAAAGTGAGTTTGTGATTGCTAAAAGCTATGACGAGGCACAAATGTTGATCGCGTCTAATCAGGGGTATTTGATCATCAATCAGCGGATGAGAACACAATTAGATAAAGATATTGTTAAAATGATTTCTTTGGTTAAAGGGGACCAAAAATTGATTCAGAACTATTACGCTTATTGGCAAGCTAATAATTCAGGTTATTATACCGAAACTTTTGCTGAATTATTGAAACAAACCTTTGCATAATTTTTACTTATGAATGACCCTTGATTTCTGAATGGTTTTGGCATAGAAAAGTTGGTATCATGCTTGATGTAAGTAAAGAAAGCGTGGTAAGAATGACGGATAAAGAAATAATTATTCAATTGTATCGTGATGAAAATATTGCTATGGTTCAGAAAAACCTCAGTCGGTTAAATGAAATTTTGGCACCAACTATGAAGTTAACCCACATGACGGGGTATGTGCAGTCTAAATTGGAGTGGATTGACCAAATTCAAAATGAAGAAATGCAATATTTTGCTTCAAAAGAAGATACCATCAAAGCTATTCAAATTGAAGGTAACCGGGCAAGCTTAATTGGTCAGAACCAAGTTCAAGCAAGAATTTGGGGTGGTGGTACGCATACTTGGCGGTTGCAG
>NZ_JAXGWW010000196.1:0-3923 GCF_040773105.1 Lentilactobacillus sp. | reverse complement strand
GTGATGGCTATAAGTACGAAGAAGATTTTAAAAATGGCGGCCATCCGGTTGGCACATTAAAAAAGTTGGGTAAGACCCGCGACCATAGTGGGACGACGCTGACATTCAAGCCAGATCCGACGATTTTTACCAGCACCGTTTATAATTTTTCCATTCTTTCCGAACGGCTCAGAGAGTCAGCCTTTCTTTTGAAAGGGACCAAGATTACGCTGACCGATGAACGAACCGATCAGGAACAAGAAGAAGTCTTTCACTATGAGGAAGGCATCAAAGAATTTGTCCAGTATTTAAACGAAGACAAACACACGCTGGGCGATGTCATGTACTTTGATGGTAAGAGTGAGGGCGTGGAAGTTGAAGTAGCCGCTCAGTATAACGATGGCTACTCCGAAACCATGTTGTCATTCGTCAATAACGTCCGCACCAAAGACGGTGGAACCCATGAAGCCGGATTAAGAAGTGCCTGGACGAAGGCTTTCAACGATTATGCCCGCAAAGTCAACATGCTCAAGGAAAAAGACAAGAATCTTGACGGAAGCGACGTCCGGGAAGGTTTATCGGTCGTTCTCTCATTGCGGATTCCAGAAGAAATTCTTCAATTTGAAGGCCAAACCAAGGAAAAGCTGGGAACGCCAGAAGCCCGTTCAATCGTTGATAACGTTGTCAGCGAGAAGCTGGGTTACTATTTGATGGAAAACGGCGAGTTTGCCCAAACGCTGGTTCACAAGGCGCTAAGAGCCCGCCAAGCCAGACAGGCTGCCCGTAAAGCCCGTGATGAAACCCGGAGTGGCAAACGTCATAAGAAACAAGAACGACTACTTTCAGGAAAGTTGACCCCGGCTCAATCAAAGGATTATAGCCGCAATGAGCTTTTCTTAGTCGAAGGAGATTCAGCCGGCGGATCCGCCAAACAGGGCCGAGATCGCCGTTATCAGGCAATTTTGCCACTTCGAGGGAAAGTCTTGAACACCGAACGGGCCAAGCTTCCTGAAATTATGAAAAACGAAGAAATTAACACGATGATTTATACAATTGGCGCTGGAGTGGGTGCTGATTTCAACATTGACGACGCCAATTACGATAAAATTATCATTATGACCGATGCCGATGATGATGGTGCCCATATCCAGATTTTATTGTTAACTTTCTTCTACAAATACATGCGGCCAATGATCGACAATGGCCGGGTGTTTATTGCCCTACCACCGCTATACAAGCTGCAAAAAGGTGCCGGCAAGAAGCTGAAGGTTCAATATGCTTGGACCAACGAAGAGCTCAATCAGGTTTCCAAAACCTTTGGTAAGGGATACAGTCTCCAACGATTTAAGGGACTGGGCGAAATGAACGCCGATCAACTTTGGGAAACCACCATGAATCCTGATACCAGAACGCTTATCCAAGTTCGAATTGATGATGCAGCCTTAGCTGAGAAGCGGGTAACCACGTTAATGGGCGACAAGGTTGAACCACGGCGAAAATGGATTGAGCACAACGTCAAATTTAACCTCGAAGAAGACGGCAGTATTTTAGATAACACAAACGATTAGGGGGCGCGACTAAAAAATGAGTAAAATTGAAAGTTTAACCCTCGAAGACGTGATGGGTGAACGATTCAGCCGGTATTCCAAATCCATTATCCAAGAACGGGCTCTCCCTGATATTCGAGATGGGTTAAAGCCTGTTCAGCGACGGATTTTATATGCGATGAATAAGGATGGCAACACCTTTGATAAGGCCTTTCGTAAATCCGCTAAATCCGTCGGAAATGTCATGGGTAATTTTCATCCCCACGGGGACAGTTCAATTTATGAAGCACTGGTTCGAATGAGCCAGGACTGGAAGGTTCGAGAACCGTTAATTGAAATGCATGGTAACAACGGTTCAATGGATGGCGATCCGCCTGCAGCGATGCGGTATACCGAAGCTCGCCTGAGTAAAATTGCCAGTGAAATGCTGCGGGATATTGAAAAGGATACCGTTGATTGGGTATTGAACTTCGATGATACTGAGTATGAACCGGTCGTTTTACCTGCACGATTCCCGAACTTACTGGTCAACGGCTCAACCGGAATTTCTGCCGGATACGCCACGGACATTCCGCCGCATAATCTGGGCGAAGTCATCGACGCCATTTTATATCTTCAGAAGAACCCCAACGCGACTTTGGATGACCTGATGCAGTTTGTTAAGGGGCCTGATTTTCCAACCGGTGCGATCGTTCAGGGCATTGACGGAATCAAAAAGGCCTACGAGACGGGTCATGGCAAAATTGTTGTTCGGTCAAGAACGTCAATTGAACCGCTGAAGGGTAACAAATCTCAAATTGTGATTACCGAAATCCCTTATGAGGTGAATAAGGCCCAATTGGTAAAACGGATTGACGAAATTCGTTTGAACAAAAAGGTTGACGGTATTTCTGAAGTCCGTGATCAAAGTGATCGAAACGGTTTGAGCATCGTCATCGAATTAAAGCGGGACGTCGACTCAACCGGGATTTTGAACTACTTATTCAAGAATACCGATCTACAAGTCTCCTATAACTTCAACATGGTCGCAATTTCTCACATGCGGCCAGAGCGATTATCGCTTAAAAAGATACTGGTGGCCTACCTGGAATTTCAACAGGAAGTCATCAAAAAACGAACCCAGTATAACTTGAAGAAAGCTCAAGACCGGCAACACATTGTCGAAGGGCTGATTCACGCGTTGTCCATTTTAGATAAGGTTATCAAAACCATCCGCGCCAGCAAAAACCGCAAGGATGCCCGCGATAATTTGGTTAAGGAATATGGCTTTTCTGAAAAGCAATCAGATGCGATTGTCGCCTTACAACTTTATCGTTTAACGAACACAGATGTCACTGAACTTGAAAATGAGCACAAACATCTCTCCGATGAAATTAACAAGTTCAACAAGATTCTCGACAATCCTAAGGAGCTTAACCGTGTCTTGGCCAACGAATTAAAAGCCTTGGCGAAAACCTATCGGAATGCAAGACGGACAGAAATTCAAGCTGAGGTCTCCGATATCAAGATCAATACAGACGTGTTGGTTCCCGATGAAGATGTCGTCGTCATGGTCAGCCACGATGGGTACATTAAACGAAGCAGCATTCGTTCATACAAGGCCTCGACTTCCGATGACGGACTCAAAGACGAAGACTACCCAATTTTTATGGAGCAGTTAAATGCCCGCGATCACTTGTTTATGTTCACCAACAAAGGGAACCTGATTTATCGGCCAGTGTTTGAAATCGCTGATGCCAAGTGGAAAGAGACCGGCGAGCATATTTCGCAAACCATTGGTCTGGATCCTGATGAAGAAATTATCGGGACGTATGCCTTTAATTCACTCAAAGAAAACGGCACTTTCCTAATTGCCACCGATGATGGGCACATTAAGCAAACCGGTTTTGAATCTTTGACGCCAGGACGAACGTACAAGAAACACGCTTATACCTATGAAAAGTTAAAAACACCGGATTCTCGAGTTGTTTCAATCGAGTATCTGCCAACGCCGGAAGCTGCCGGCCAATTACTCCTGATTTCTAAAAACGGCTTGGCGCTTCGCTTTGATGTTAACGCAGTTCCAGTTAACGGCGGACGCACAACCGGTGTGAAATCAATGGGGCTTCGCGGTGATGATAAGGTTACCAATCTACAACTGGTCAACGAAAACAGTGTGATTGCCCTTGTGACTCAGCGTGGTTCGTTCAAGAAGCTGGCCATCAAAGAAATTCCTGCCACTTCCAGAGCACGAAAAGGGGTCATGATTCTACGCGAACTAAAGAGCAATTCTCATCGGATTGTTGATTTTTGCACGATCGAAAATGATGACCAACCACTTGAGGTGCGGACCGACCATCATCGCATTCATGATATTTTGCCAGCCGACTATTCGTTTGGCGGCAGATACTCCAATGG
>NZ_JAXGWW010000195.1:0-3947 GCF_040773105.1 Lentilactobacillus sp. | reverse complement strand
TATATAGTTGAAACGTGTGTGTCAGTACACTCACTTTTTCGCAAACGACACCGCTTCAATAATCGCCGTCAAATCCTGATTGATCCGTTTAGTCACGTCTGAAATGAGGTGATACTGATCGGACTTCATGACTTCCTTTAATCGCAGCTCAACGGTTTGGGCCTCATCTTTTGGAAAAATCTCCCGAATCAGCCCCGAATTGACCAGCAAAATCGCCAGCATGGAATTTTGTTCGGAAGGTTCATTTTTGGAAACCGCGTCGCTATACAATTCCTTTAAGATCCGATCGGTCAGTGTTTGGTTGTCATAATAAGTCTTATGGTCTTCTTCAAGATAGCCATCCTTAACCAACGAATCACACACCGCTTGGGCAATCTTGGTAATTCGTCGCTTACGAACCGACAAAACGGCATCCCGGACATAGTTGTTAACGGATTGCGGCTGGCTTTTTTTGATGTCCTCGGTGAGCGGCACCAGGTAATCCTTGGGCGCCTTGTTGACTGGCGCAATGACCATCCGATTGGCTGGTGTGAGTGCCATTGTCCCATCACGCAGCAGCTCGACAATTTCTGATAGTAACAAGCACGCCGCTACTTTCCGCTCCTTAAACGCACTGATTTTAGGCTTTTGATTTAACACGCATAACACGAACTCCTGGGTATAATTTAACCCTTTCATGGCGACGACCCCCCTCGGCTTCAAAGTTATCTCTACCTAAAAAATAGCGTATTTACTGTGGCTTATCAAGAAATTACTTTTATTTTTCCGAGAGGAACTACTATACTAAATCATAGAAACAATTGAGGAGGAACTTACTTTGCTTTATGTCAATATTCATTTAATTTCTTGGATTTTATTAATTATTACGGCCGCATTAGCCTTTATATTAAAAGATAAGCTCGCTACGATTTTCATGATGATCACCCGAGTGGTTTACATTCCAATTTTAGTTTCCGGCTTTATGCTGGCACTGTTCCGGGTCCCACGTGATCCGGTCTTGGGCAGTCTCAAGGTGATTTTGGGGTTAGCCGTCATCGCCCTTTTGGAAATCGGCTTTGCGCGCAAAAATCATCATAATTTATCAGCCAACATCATTTGGACATTGGTCATCGTCTTTGCGTTAACCAGTGTTCTGGGATTGTATTTGGCTAATTGGTACTTTTTTTAAATAGCCATTTAGGAATGAGGGCGGACAACGCGAAAACGTTTTGTCCACCTTTTTTTGCTCAAATATGAGTCCTGGCCGAGTCAAAAACAAAATAGCAGCTTTAGTCTACGGTCATTATTTTTCACAGTCTCAATAACTATCACTTTTCAATTATATGCATATTGTTTTTGCGTGATATGATGTTATACTTATTTATTGATAGCAAGTCGATCGTTTTGGGGATGGGGGATCGCCTAGCTAAATAATATTTGTTATGGAGCACTGGCAATGAACAAATTACTTAAATATCTACTCATCACTGTCACAATGACCGCAGCCGTTGTGATATTCCTTGCCGTCAATACTGCCATCGCCAAAGCTGAGCCGACAATCAATACGGTCATCGAGTATTCAAAGCGGGACAAGTCACGTAAGCCAAAGCGTCAACCCGTTAAACAGCCGAAAAATCCGACTCAACTTACGGCTGACGAAAAAAGTTCTGACAACAGCCCGCAACCCGTGTCGGAACAATCGGCAGCTCCATCCCCACAAGTAACACCAACACCTGCGAAATACCGTTGGGCAGATAAAACAATTACATACAAGGTTGACACCTCGTCCAACTATTACCAAAACATTTGGAAACTGGCGGTCAATCAATGGAATCAAACAAACGTGGTCAACTTAGTCGAGGTGTACTCTGCCAAGCCCGATATTACCCTGACTGTTGAGGATACCGATAACCCTCAATACGCTGGCATGACGACACTTCACTACGACAACTCCCGGATAAACGGCTTGTTTACTTTGGGCCCGACCACGGCAACGATTTATGCCAATAACTGTTCCTTGTTCCAGTACACAACGACAGAAAAAATCCACGTTGCCGAACATGAGCTGGGGCATGCTTTGGGATTGCAGCATTCATCTTCACCGGACAGTATCATGTACCCCACCGTTTGCGATAACGATATTTCCGCAGGCGACGTTGCCGGCTTGGCTGCTGCGTATCCATCATAAAAGTGATCTAAAAACCCGCGAGCAATTGAATGCTCGCGGGTTTTGTGTTGCATGTGGCGATGAACTGAAACGTGTTTGACACGCTATCGCCAATTCTGAATGATTTAATTAATTCAACGGCTCAGTCGATTGCATCAACTCAGGTGGCCACAATGCTAACAAGTAGCCGTATCCATCTTGGTCAAACGCCAAGCTTTCAAATTCACGTCCTGAATTGAAAGCTTGATAGTGAACATCGTCAGCGGAGAAGTTACCGCTTTGAACACCTGATGTTGGCACTGAAGTCAAGATGTCATCAGAAACGAAGTAGAGGCGGTTGTTTGCCGGGTTGACTGCAACCCCTTGGTTCGTTGATCCACCACGTTTGCCGACCATAGATGATGAAGCTTGGAAGCTAACACCATTTTCGTCGAGGCGTCCGTAGAAGAACATGTAACCGCCGTTGAGCTTACGTCCCCAATAAGCATTACCATTCTTATCAAATGCCAATGTGTGCAATTGAAGGTTGGCAGAATCGCCGTGGTACATCTTGAAGTTGTATTCACGGATTGGTTTCAACGTGTTTGGGTCCATTTCGAGAACCGTGTTGTTATCATCACGCGAAGCAAGGTCGGTCAAAGTGTTGTCTTCGGCCAGGTAGATGTGCTTGTTCTGTGGGTTGTATGACAATGTTTGACCATGGCCAATATCAACTTCTGGAGACAATTGCGCTGTTTGGGCAATGTCAACGTACTTAAACATGTCAGGATTTTGTGCCTTGGCATCGTCGATTTGTCCTTGATAAGTATCAATCTGTGATTGAATGCTGCTAATCTTGGTGTTGTACTTGGCAATCTTTGCCTTGTGCATCTTGTAAGACTTCATCCAGCGAGCCATCTTGGCTGTGGCTGTCTTAACAGTCTTCTTAGCTTTTTGACGGGTATTGTATGAATACCTGTAAGATTTGGCAATCTTTTGGTACTTGGCCTTCTTGCTCTTCCAGCTGTAGTACCACTTTTGCGCATTCTTCATGTAGTTGTTCTGGTTATTTTGCCATGACTTATTCTGGTTCAATGTCGTGGTCAATGTTTGAACCTTATCAAATGCGCCTTGTAATTGCGCGTTGACTTGGTTGTATTCATCATTATGTGCCTGCCCATCGGTCGTGTATGGGTTAAAGTAATCAAATGCCCGCCATAACAGTAAAACGTCAGAGCCGACACCTAATTGTTGTAACTTGGCCATATTGAACTTAACGATCGCACCCTGGTTGGTGTTGGTACCGTTTGATTCAATAAAGTAAATGTTGCCGTCACCATCCAACGTGACACTTTGGAAGTTACCATGTTGGAAGTTGGAAACGTTGAAGCCATCCGGCAGGAAGAATTTAGTCTTGAATGTATTGGTTTGAGAACTTCCGGCAATCGTATTGTATGAATTACCGTAGTTGTAACCAGTTGGATCCAATGAATACTTCGTATACTTCTTACTTGTGTTCCCCGCTGGTGTCGAATTATTGACGACGTTCAACGAATTTTCGTTGTAGTCTTTTAAAACGTTACCAGAATTAACCTGCGGTATCGATCCTGCTGTTCCAGGATTGACGATCACATCGGCACTGGCAGTTGGTGCCGCAACACCAAACAAACCAGCGGACACGAATAGAAACGCCGCCGCAACGGCTAACTTAAAATGTCCCTTCATTCAATCTCACCCCAATTTAATTATTTGAAACTTAAAACGTGTACATATCCATTAAAACGACTTTCCATGAAAATCACAAGTCTTATGGCTGGATTTT
>NZ_JAXGWW010000194.1:0-3953 GCF_040773105.1 Lentilactobacillus sp. | reverse complement strand
TGTCGCGCTTGGCCGGGCAAAACGGATATTTTCTCGAATGCTTTCCGAAAACAGAAAAGTATCCTGTGGCACGTATCCTATCGCTGGAATCAAGGCGTCCATCTTGTATTTTTTGATGTCAATGCCGCCAAATTTAATGGTGCCTTCATAATTATCAAACTGGCGTAAAATCAGTCTGAGAATGGTACTTTTACCCGAACCAACTTTACCAACCAGACCAACTGTTTTTCCAGCCGGCACCTTAAAATCGATGTCCTGCAAAGCCAGCCGCTTATCGCCAGGATACGAGAACCGCTTAACGTCATAGTCAAGCTCCCCCTTGGGAGAAGTCGCCACCCCATTAGGATCATCAATCACTTTACTTTTTTGATTAATCAAGTCCATAACCCGATCGTAACTGGCATTTCCACGTTCCAGTGTATTGAACAGCATCCCGATCGCAAACATTGGCCAGATCATCATGGCCAGGTATGAAACAAACGAGACCAGCGAACCAATCGTAATCGTCCCGTTAGTCACTAAATAACCACCATAAACAATGGTAATGACATACGACAAGGCAATAATCATGGTCGTCATTGGATCAAACATCGAATCCAACAAGTTAACCCGTCGATTGATATTAATGGTCCGCGCAACCTGGTTATCAAAGTCCTGCATGTCTTCTTTTTGCTGGCCGAGACCTTTAATGACCTTGATTCCGGTAATACTTTCCTCAGCCTTGTTATTCAGTCGTGAAAACGCGGCCTGAGAATCTCTAAATGCAAAATGAATTTTCGTTCCCAAGCAACGCGCCATCACAGCCAATAATGGAAACGGTAAAATGGCAATTAACGTTAATCGCCAATCAATTAGGGTAACCATGGCAATCAGCGTCGTTCCCCCAGTAATCATGGAGTCGGCAAACTGGAGAATGCCACCACCGGCAACCCGCTGAATCGCTGACAAATCATTGGTTGCATGGGCCATTAAATCACCGGTCCGGTAATGTTGAAAGAATTCATGATCCATACTGGTGTAATGGAAAAATAGCCGGTTCCGCAAAACCTTTTCAAGCTTTGCTGCCTCACCCCAAATTGCCGTTCGCCATAAGTACCGGGCACCATATTGGGCAAAGGAAACAATTGTTAAGACAATCAATAAAAATGCCAGGTATTTTGCGGTTAACTTACCGTTGTGAATTGAGTCAACCAAGTTTCCGATAATCCGTGGTGGAACGATTCCCACCAGCGCCGTCAGCAGCAGGCCAAACAATCCGACCAGGTAGATTTTCCATTCCCGTTTGAAATACCAACCCAGCTTGACGAAGATACTCATGATTTCACCTCTAAATTAGAATCAGATTAAATAAAACAATTTTAGCACAAATCTTTGATTGATAACACTAAAGTCATTGCTTACAACGCATTATAGTGTTAGTATTTTGACATCAATTATCATCAAATTTTAATTAATCAGACTAAGGAGGAATGCTATGTTTAGCGAAATCGGTCAGTTAATATTCGATAATGAGGCTGTGGCCAAGACCTCGGATTTTACGATGGGCTTGGAAATTGAAATGCAGCGGGTTGATGAAAACGGGAACTTCAGCCAGGAACCGTATCCTGCCGGGGCTGGAAACGAACAAACCAATCCCTGGATCACCAATGATTTTTTGGAAACGATGTCTGAGGTAGTGACGCCACCTGCCGCTCACGCGTTAGATGCCATGCACTATTTGTTTAGTATCAATAACGCACTCAGATCAGCCCTATCACCAGGTGAATTATTGTGGCCGTTATCCATGCCACCGCGTTTACCTAAGGACAAATCCGCCATTCCGTTGGCTAAGATGGGTCCTGAAAAAGAAGCCTACCTCAAAGAATGGGTCAAACGCCACGGATTTTCGGCAGGAACGCCTTGTGGTGCCCACATTAACTTGAGCATTGATCCCCACGTCTTCGAATTAGTGCTGGATCAAATGGGCGATCGATTCAAATCAAAAGTTGAACTTCAAAATTATTTGTACGCAAAAGTTGCACAGGGATTTTTACGTTACCGATGGGTCATTACATATCTATTTGGTGCCAGCCCAATTGCTGAAGCCAACTACTTCAAATCTGGTGAGGGCCCAAAGAAGCCTATCCGGAGTATTCGTCAAAGTTCCCATGGATTTGGAAATCCATTTACCGGGGATTACACCAACGTTCAGCGTTACGTCGACCGAATTGAAAAGGGCGTAGCGGATGGCAAGCTGATTTCCGATTATGAATTTCACGGCGCCGTGCGTTTTAAGGGTAACAGTCATCTCAAAGAGCTTCCTAAAACGGGGATTAATTACCTTGAATTGCGGATGCTCGACCTTGACCCCAGCAGTTCGGTGGGGATTCGAACCAATACGCTACGTTTTATCCGATTGTTAGCCAGCTACTTTATTATGTCGCCGGCACTGAATCCTGACGAAGTTCAAAAGGTCATCGCCCGTTCAGATAAGATGAATGAAGCCGTCTCTGAAGAACACCCCAATGATGTTTCGAAGTACCAAGCAAATGCAAGGGCCTTTCTTCAAAGCTTGGAAATGTATGCCAATAGGATTCAACTGGGACCGGAATACCAAGAAGAACTTCAGGATCTGCAGGATCGGGTGGAAAATCCGTTGACGACGCCGAGTGCCAAGTTGTTAACCCACATTAAGGACGGATCGCTCACAGACTACGCGTTAAACCGAGCCAAACGTTACCAGCAATCAGCCCTGCAATCGATTCGTCCATTTAAGGGATTTGAGAATCACGCCAAACTATCAGCGAATGACTTGAAACATGAATTGTTTAAGGGCAGCTGGGAGCCTGACAAAGATAAAGACCAGGCCTAGTGCGATTTTTAGTTGGCAGCGTTCAAAATTTCGCTTTAATTGAATGGTTTGGAGTACAATAACAAAAGTATATGTAAAGTGATTATTTTGAGGAGGGATTTTATTGCGCCCAAGAATTGCACTACCTGCGGACACACTTGCTGAAGCGACGAACGTCATCAACGAGAGAAACGCCGCGTTTGCACCACGACCGGCAATCGAAGCAATCGTTAAGTCTGGTGGGGTTCCAGTTATTTTTCCAAGTGTTAATCCCGAAGATGTGCGCGATTATATGACACTGTTTGATGGCGTCTGTTTCCTCGGTGGCGCGGATGTCGACCCAACTTTTTACGGAGAGGAACCTTTCCAAAAGCTGGGAATGACTTATTTAAAACGTGACTTATTTGAAATTGAGCTATTAAAACAATCAGTGACGGCGGGAAAAGCCATCATGGGAATTTGCCGCGGTATGCAGCTGATTAACGTCGGTCTTGGTGGAACACTCTACCAAGATCTGTCACAGGACCTGCATGCGACCCTCAAGCACTCTCAGGAGGCGCCTGGCAACATGCCTTCCCATCATGTCACAGTGGACCCGGACAGCCGTCTAAACGATATTATCGGCCAACGCCCGTACGTTAACTCAAGGCACCACCAAGCGGTCAAAGATGTCGCTCCATATCTGAAAGTAACCGCCAGAGCAGACGATCAAGTGATTGAAGCAATTGAGTCGGTGAACACGGACCAAATCCTGGCAGTCCAGTGGCATCCGGAAAACATCTTCAAGCATTTCGAAGATTCAAGAAAGTTGTTCAAAGACTTTATTGATAGAAGCCAGAAGGTGGCGGATAGGACAAGAAAGTAGAGTGCGTAGCAAACCGTTTAGCTTTCGAGCATTAGTTTAATAACAGCCTTTAACGCCGGTTTTGCGTTAAAGGCTGTTATTGGACTAAGCGGAAAAAGCTGGTTTGCGAAGCACATTTTATCCAACTAGCAGCACTCTACTAACCCTATATTAAGAATCACCGGGAGATGCGGTTTCTAATGGGGATTTGACTGAATCCCTGTTTTTGGGATTTAGTTGAAGCAAACTTAGAAGATAGCATCTGGTTCGTCGGAGCAC
>NZ_JAXGWW010000193.1:0-3977 GCF_040773105.1 Lentilactobacillus sp. | reverse complement strand
TTAGAAAACGGCATTGTCGCCATCGGAGAAATGATGGGTCGAACCCAACCATATGACTCACTAGAGTTGTACCAGGATGCTGTAAAAGACGAATTCAAGCCTAAAGCCTCCATTTACTATGTCTATGATGAAGTTGCTGGTCAACCGCGGTTACTGCCGACAGATGACCCACAGCTCAGAATTGCCGGCATCAAAGTCTTCATGGATGGCAGCATCTCAGGGGAAACTGCTTATAACAGTGTGCCTTATCCAAGTGGTATTCAGGGTGTCTGCCTGACGGACGCCGATAAGCTCAAACAAGCTGTTGACTTTGCTCAAAGCAACCACCTCCAAGTCGCCGTTCACGCCATGGGTGATGCTGCGATTCAACTCATTTTAGACGTCACCGATCAGATGACCCCTTGGCTATCGGATCGGCCGTCGATTCGCATCGAGCACGCTTCAATCTTGTCAGACGCAATGCTCAACCAACTTAATCACGCCAGAATGAATTACGCCTTGGTAACACAACCGATTTTCTTTTTTGCTGAAGATGAGTCGTACCGTCATTTCTTATCGCCAAAGCAGTTCAAGGAAGCCTACCGGGTCAAATCCATGATTAAGTCCAAAGCGGCGTTTGCCTTGAGTTCAGATGCGCCATGTACGCCATGGGCCGAGCCGGACAGTCCATTTGTTAATATTTACGCTGCGGTCACCCGCAAAGCGTCAAACGGTGACGAGGTGAACGCCGACGAGGCCATTACTGTCCTGGAAGCTGTTCTAGCGTACACGAACTGGCCAGCCAAAATTGGCGGCTTTACTTCAAATGGTCAGTTAACACCTGGCTTTGCCGGTGACTTTGTCATCTTGGACCGCGATATTTTTTCAGTGCCACACGAGGAAATCAAAGACGTCCGGGTTGCGCAAACTTGGATGGCGGGCAAACGGGTTTATTAAGATAAACAAATAGCACTTATCCATCTACACCACTTAGAGTTCTAAACAACTCTAGTGGCTTTCAAGGATAAGTGCTATTTTATGGGGTTTTATAGAGTGCTCACAAATTAAAGTGTTACTGAATTATTTGATCAAGCCTTGGTGTTACCTTCTTGGTCAACTTCACCAGCTTGAACAGGGTCTTCCTTCTTCAAAGTAAATGCAGCAAAGACCGTGACAACCGCAACGATTGCACCAAGAATGAGGTAAGTGTGGTGGAAACCGATTGAGTCGTACATGTTACCAGCAAGTGCTGAGAAGACGAAGACGGATATTTGTTTAGCGAAATTCGACGCCAGTGCGTAAACGGTCGCGTATACTCGAATATCGAAGGCTCCGGCAATATATTTCATGATTGAAACAAGTACCAACGGCATTTCGAATCCCGCAAGCAAACGGAGAAATACGACCCAGATGAGACTTGGGGATAACGCGCTACCAATAATCCGGATAGCTAAGATACAGCCGTAAATAATTAAACCATTTCTGGAACCAATCTTGTTAATGATCCAAGGCATTGGGAACATGAGCAGGAATTCCAGACCAATTTGTGCAGTGGTCATGTAACTATATGCCTGAGTTCCTTGTGCGGCGTTCTCAAAGAATGACTTGAAGAAGATAATAAACTGTTGGTCAAAAACATCGTAGATAGCTGAAGCGCCAATGTAGAAGATTGACAGATACCAGAAGTTCTTGATCTTGAAGATCTTACCAATTTGCTTCATGTCGAGCTTAGTTGAGGTATCCCCAGCAGCTGCGGCATTGTCCATGTCAATTTTATCGCTGAACATCAACAGACCAGTCAGAATGGTTGCTGAAATTGAACATGCCCAGAAAATCGCATTTGGTTGCCAAATGAACAACTGACCACCTAAGAATGAAGCTGTCATACCGGCTAATGAACCACCCATCCGTGAGTGACCATATTCAAAACCATTAGCCAAGCTGGCACGTTGAACATACTGTTCAATAACTGAAACACCACCGTTAAAGATGAAGCAAAGAAAGACCCCGGTGACTAAAGCAACCAACAATGAATTGATGTGCATCAATGGAAGAAAGACCCATTGGAAGTATGGTCCGATTAACATAGCAGCGATCGAAATCATAAATAGCAAGTTCTTCTTAAACAGTAATCGATCAGACCAAACACCAAATGCTGGTTGGAATAAAAGTGACAGACCGGACATTGCTGAAAATACGATTCCGGCTTCAGCACCGTTCAAGTGCCCGACTTGTTCCATCCAAAGGGTTAAATACCCAAAAATAATTTGCCACATGAAGAAGTAGGTAAAGTGGGTAAACGGGAAACCCCAGAAGTGCTTACTTTGCTTTTTTTGTGGTGCACTTTCACTATTTTGCATAATAACATGCCTCCTGCAATTTATTATTCATAGTTATAAGGAACCGGCTTACCAAAATTAGGGGTCCCGTCATCGTTCCAAGTAAACGCTTGAACCTTCGTATGACGGTTTGGATCGTAGAGCGGATCACCCTTAATTTCGGTGTAATCACGGCAGTGATAGACAAGAATATCGGTCTGACCATCTTCAGCGACTGTAAATGAATTGTGCCCAGGACCATATTGATGAGTTGCCATATCACTTTGAAATACAGGTGTCTTGGATTTGCTCCAATTTTTGGCGTCCAGTAAATCTTTATCATCGTCAATGCTTAACATTCCCATAGCATAGTGCTCATCAGTTGCGCTAGCCGAATAGGTGAGGAAGTAGTGGCCATTTCGATGAATGACGGCTGGCCCTTCGTTGACCCAAAATCCGATGGTTTCCCAATCAAACTCAGGTTTGGAAAGCATGACCGGCTTTGTTTTAAGTGTCCATGGATTTTCCATTTCGGCAATATAGAGATTTGAATTGCCTTTAATATCTGGATCTTTTTGAGCCCAGACGTAGTAAAGCTTGCCATTGGCTTCAAAACAGGTTGCGTCAAGTGAAAAGCTATCCATACCCGTTTGTACTTGACCATGTTCAACCCAATCGTCTTCGCTGCGCATTGGGTCAGCGTTGTCACACTCGATACAGAACATTCTGTGTTGGAACATCCCATTTTCGTCCAATGCGGTTGTTTCTGAGGCTGCAAAGTAGATAAACCACTTGCCGTCGATATAGTGAATTTCAGGCGCCCAGATCAACTGACTCATCGGTCCACTTTTATGCTTACGCCAAATCGTTCTTGGTGCTGCGTGCGCCAACCCTTCAAGGGTCTTTGCGCGTCGAATTTCGATCAGATTATAGGCAGGAACTGAGGCGGTAAAGTAATAGTAGCCGTCTGAGTGTTTGTAAATAAACGGATCGGCCCGCTGAACAATGAGCGGATTAATATAAACTGTCAAAGTAACATCCTCTTTTCTTATATTTGCTACGTATTGTCTATCTCTCTTGTGCACATTCTTATCATATTTTATGAATAAAGCGGTTACAAGCATTTATGTAACTATTCAATTACTTTTTGACTTAAAAAAATATTTTTGCTAATATAAAGGCGATTAGAAAACGGTTACAATTTTAAGATCAACATTTTTGTTGTTTTAAATTCCAAATTGGGTCTTAAACAACAAACCGCATTCGATATTCGCGTATTCAATTGGAAAAGAGGTCACAAGTGTGGATTTAGACATTTCAGACGACTCGCTTGAGGTTTACAAAGCCTTAGCGAGTCCCGTTCGAATCAAAATCATTCAAACACTCTCATCTAAACGAATGAGTGTTCAGGAGTTATCCCAAAAATTAAGCTTGAGTAGCACAATTGTTTTAATGCACCTTAATAAGCTGGCAGATGCAGGTATTATCGGGTATGAGCGGCAAGGTCACAGCAAGATTTCTTACCTTAAGGTTGATAACATAAATGTTCATTTTCCGACCACTATTTACCCGGCTTTTGCGGAATACCAAACGCAAGTGCCGGTGGGACAATTTACCGACTATTCTGTTACCCCTTCCTGCGGTCTCGCCGGCAAGAACGACTACATCGGCAAAGTCGAC
>NZ_JAXGWW010000192.1:0-4012 GCF_040773105.1 Lentilactobacillus sp. | reverse complement strand
GACTCAAAATTTAGAATTTTTCTTTACTTAGTTAAGAATAGCAATATATACTGCAAAATACAAGTTTAAACTTAACCGCTTACAAGGTTTAAGATGATTTTTTTTCTGTTTGGTCCCGTTCGTAAACATACGTAATCACGCCGCCCTCACTTGCGGTGCCGATAATTCGCTTCCGGTGGTCAAAATTCATGTAGGCGGTTTGAAACGTCATAAACAAATCGGGCCGAACCTCAATCTTGTCAATGTCTCCAGCCTCAAGCTGTCTAAGCAGCTGACTGTAGTCTGGTTGGTCTTGTGTCAAAGAACACATCTCCTTTCAAATGAGTAAAAGTTCAATTACTTGATTACAAATAGTGTTGTTGTATAATATTTTCAAAGGTCAAAGTTGGTCAGTAACAGTTTGTCCTTCTTTATCCTTTATTTCTATATTAAAGGAGGAAAGCAATTAATGCTATGTCAAAATTGCCATAAAAATCCCGCAACCATTCATCTGTACACGAACGTGAATGGGCAAAAGCAAACCATTAACCTTTGCCAAAATTGCTATCAACTCCTCTCGAACAAACAAGGTAATACAGGAGGTGCTCAAAATATGGCTCAAGATCCATTTGGTTTTGGTGGATTAGATGACATTTTCCGTGCAATGCAAGGCGGAAACGTTGATCCAACCAATGGTCAACAAGTGCCACCAACCCAACCAATGGGACCCAACAATGGCGGCCCTAATCGCCCACAAAATGGCGGTCAGGGTGGAAATTCATTGCTTGGTCAGTATGGTATCAACTTAACGCAACTTGCAAAAGACGGCAAAGTTGATCCCGTTATCGGTCGAGATAATGAAATTCAACGTGTCATTGAAATCCTGAATCGACGTACTAAAAACAACCCGGTTCTCATTGGAGAAGCCGGTGTGGGTAAAACTGCTGTTGTTGAAGGCCTGGCTCAAGAGATTGTCTCAGGTAACGTTCCTTCCAAACTTCAAAACAAGCAAATTATCCGCCTTGACGTGGTTTCACTTGTTCAAGGAACGGGCATTCGTGGTCAATTTGAACAACGAATGCAGCAGTTAATCAAGGAAGTTCAAGACAACCCGGACATCATCCTGTTTATTGATGAAATCCATGAAATTGTCGGTGCCGGAAATGCTGAAGGCGGTATGGATGCCGGAAATGTCCTTAAGCCAGCTTTGGCTCGGGGCGAATTCCAGTTAATCGGTGCCACGACTTTAAAAGAATACCGTGATATTGAAAAGGATTCAGCACTTGCACGTCGTCTTCAACCCGTAACGGTCGATGAACCAAGTCCTGAAGAATCCGTTAAGATTCTAAAGGGAATTCAAAAGCGTTACGAAGATTATCACCACGTTAAGTACACCGATGACGCAATTGAAGCGGCCGTTAAATTATCCGATCGTTATATTCAGGATCGGTTCTTGCCGGACAAGGCGATCGACTTACTCGATGAAGCAGGTTCCAGAAAGAATTTGACCATCAATGCGGTTGACCCACATACCGTGGATGAAAAAATTCAAAGTGCTGAAAAGCAAAAACAGGCAGCCCTTAGGAGCGAAGACTACGAGAAGGCCGCTTACTATCGGGACCAAGTTACCAAGCTCGAAAAAGCCAAGAACACTGACAATGTTTCTTCAGCAGATACCCCACAGGTCACTGCGAAGGATATGGAACAAATTGTCGAAGAAAAAACTGAAATTCCAGTTGGCGAATTACAAGCCAAAGAACAACAGCAGCTTCGTAATTTAGGCCCTAACCTTGAGAAACACGTGATTGGTCAAGACGAAGCCGTGGAAAAAGTTGCCCGGGCAATTCGTCGTAACCGAGTTGGCTTCAACGGAACGGGACGTCCAATTGGCTCATTCCTATTCGTTGGCCCTACCGGAGTTGGTAAGACCGAGTTAGCTAAGCAATTGGCTTATGAACTATTCGGCTCGAAGGATTCGATGATCCGGTTTGACATGTCTGAGTACATGGAGCCGCATTCAGTGGCCAAGTTGATCGGTTCGCCTCCTGGCTACGTTGGGTACGAAGAAGCCGGTCAGTTGACCGAACAAGTTCGTCGTCATCCATACTCATTGATTTTACTGGATGAAGTTGAAAAGGCCCACCCTGATGTTCTTCACATGTTCCTGCAAATTCTTGACGATGGTCGTTTAACCGATAGTCAGGGCAGAACTGTTTCATTCAAGGACACCATCATCATCATGACCAGTAATGCCGGTCAGGGTAATGCGGAAGCCAACGTTGGGTTTGCTGCTGCGGCAAGCGGAAAGACTCATTCAATTATCGACAAGTTAACCGACTACTTCAAGCCGGAATTATTGAATCGGTTTGACGATATTGTTGAATTCCACGCATTGTCAAAAGACAACCTACAAAAGATTGTTTCGCTGATGATCGACGACGTCAACAGCATGCTCAAGCAACAAGGATTGGTCATCAACGTGACCGACAAGGCAAAAGCCAAGTTGGTTGAGTTGGGATACAATCCAGCAATGGGTGCTCGTCCACTTCGAAGAGTTATCCAAGAGCAGATTGAAGATAAAGTTGCCGACTTCTACTTGGATCACGAAAATGCTGCCACATTAACAGCTGACGTGGACAGTAAGGGCAACATCGTTATCAAGGCACCGGGTCAAGCACAAGCTCAATCAGCGCCAAAACCCGACTCAAACAAGACTGATAAGTAATTTGAATTAAATCGTGGTTTTACAAACCAAAGGTCCGAATAAAACGACATGTTTTGTTTGGACCTTTTTTGGTTTCAGCTATTCCCCAACTGAATTGGGGATTAAATAGCGGGTTTTGATCGACAGACATTTTTGGAAACTAACTTTGAGAACCATCCACCAAGCTCAAAATTAAGGTCAAGTTATAAAAGTTTGGGCAATTTTTGATTTGAATGTCTTTGTCCAATCACCGACTATGCTATAATTTTCAGTAGAACAGTTCAGAACGGAGCGTTAACTAATGAAGCTGATGGGTTGGCTTAAACAACAATTAAATATATTTGTGTCTCCGCGTTCCCATCGTTATTCAGGTCGGCGAGCGCATCGACGTGACTACCACTTAAAAAAGCGTCGGCGGCATGTTGATGTTGATTCACTTGCGGATGCCCAGCCAGACGCTCAATCTGAGGTTAAACCGATCACAGATGACTCAGATGGGTTAATAAGTGCGTCAACCCACACCCCAGATCCAGTTGAAACCCTTACAATCCAGTCACACGTCACTTTCTTTTATCTGGATGAGGACGACAACCCCATCAAAGCCCCTGATATTTTAAGCGGCACCACGGGCGAGCGATTTTCACTCCAACTGCCCCACTTTGACAACTATTATTTGGTGACGATTACCAACTTTTCAACCTACTTTGAAGAGACGGATCAACGCGTCACACTCCGATACGCCTTAAAGGAAGGATTACCCGTCCTTGTCTATTACCTGGATATTGATACCGGTGAATTTCGTCATCAAGTCACGATTCATTCGGGAAAACTCGGTCAATCTTTTGACGTCGAGGAAAAATCCATACCAGGATACCGCATTATCAATAGAACCGGTAAGACCTATGGCCTATTTGATAAACAAATTCACAGAATTATTTTTTATTACCGCCGAAAAGACTGGCAGACCGTCCAGCAAGTTGAATATTACGTCCGTTTAAAAAAACGACATGTTGTGTTCAGCGAACCAAATGGTCACAAATTACAATCCAGCTTGCCAGCAAACGCCGTTATCAAGATTTTTGCCCGCATTGAAACAACTGATCATCAAAGCTGGTTAAACATTGGCGGCTTTGAGTGGATCAAAAACACCGACCTTGAGCCAAGTGATCCACCAACTAATCACTTTCTGCCGCCAATTACCAAAACTTCCAGAAATCCGGTCATGTGGTTCGGAACGATTGACTTTGTTCCCGACCAATCGGTGGATGTCTTCGATAAGCCTTACGGATCCCGAGTTGGTCAGTTGATGGCTGGCAGTCGAGTATCGAT
>NZ_JAXGWW010000191.1:0-4029 GCF_040773105.1 Lentilactobacillus sp. | reverse complement strand
GTTGGTAAACAGGCGTCAAAAACGTGTTGTCCACACAAACAAGGGTGTTTGGGTTGGCACGATGGGCAATATCGCTGACTTTTTGAATATCGATAATTTTCATGGTTGGGTTGGAAGGGGTCTCCAGCCAGACGCACTTGGTGTTGGTACTCACCAATTTAGTTAGTTCGTCGTAATCTTGACCGTTCCACTTACTAAATTTAATGCCATAGTGTTCGGCCAAATAATCGAAGTAACGAAACGATCCACCGTAAAGATCGTCTGACGTCACGATTTCATCGCCAGAGTTAAAGAGTGAGAACACCAATTGAATCGCTGCCATTCCTGAACTGACCGCAAAGGCATTGGCGCCGCCTTCAAGTTCTGCCAGCGTTTTTTGTAGAACACTGCGAGTGGGTGTCGAAAGCCGTGAATAAGAATATTGCTGATGTGGATCAAACGTCTCGGCATCCTCCAAGTCCCGATGGCGGAAGTTGGAAGTTAGGTAAATCGGAGTTGAAACCGAGTGGTACTGGTCATTATTGTCGCGGTTTCCGGCCTGTGCAAGTAACGTATCAATGTCAAATTGTTTCTGTGTCATTATCAATCTCTCCTTTAAAAAATGTATTAAAAAAACCTTCATCCCAGATAATGTCTTTCAACATCATCCAGGGTGAAGGTTTTGTGCACGTTACCACCTGTCTTCACTGAAATCTCACAATTTCAGCCTCAATAAGTACGCCACACCAAAATGTGGGATACTCGGCAAAGTAACGCTTGCTGACGTCGAATTGGCCAACTGACCGCATCGGAGTTCAGAGATCATCTTCATGTTTTCGGCCAGGCTTTGTTTCACCAAATCAAAGCTCTCTTTGGCAGGCCTAAAAACATTACTCTTCTCATCAACACTTAAGTAAATTAAAATTTATTTTATTGTAGAATAATTTTCATGAAAAATCAATGACGTATCGGACAAATATGGTTTAAAAATTCACAATCTTGGCTGTTTCGTGTGTTGATTCATCTGGCGTTTGATCACTGATGTAAATGAGCTTCTGGTAAAAACCTTTTGTTTACAAGGAATTAGCCACCGTTTTAGTAAAACGTATTTTATCGAAATAGTTGTTGCCCCTATTTACATATTTTTCACAAGGTGTTAGGATGAAAGCGGTTAGAAAATTATTTACTTCGTAGGAGGAAGAACTCATGAAAGAAAATTTCGATTTTTTAATGCCAAGTGTTAACTTCTTTGGTAAAGGGGTTATTAAGAAGATTGGTGATCGTGCCAAGATGCTCAATATGAAGAAGCCTTTGATTGTGACTGACAAGTTCCTTCGGGGGATGGACAACGGCCCAGTTGCCCAAACCCTTGCATCACTGGATGAAGCAGGTGTGCCTTACGCAATCTATGATGGCGTTGAACCCAATCCAAAAATTCGAAATATTGAAGCTTCCAAAAAAGTTTATTTAGAAAACGACTGTGACAGTATTATCACGGTTGGTGGCGGCTCGTCACATGATGCCGGAAAAGGAACCGGAATTATTTTAACAAACGGCGACGATATTACGAAGTTAGCCGGCATCGAAACATTGGAGAACCCACTGCCACCACTGATGGCCGTTAACACCACTGCCGGAACGGCGTCAGAATTGACCCGTCACTGTGTGATCACCAATGAAAAGACGAAATTAAAGTTTGTGGTTGTATCATGGCGAAACGTTCCGTTGGTTTCGTTTAATGACCCAATGCTGGAATTAGACGTTCCCGCAGGATTGACTGCCGCTACTGGAATGGACACGTTTGTTCAGTCGATCGAACCATACGTTTCAACCAACCGCAATGAAATTACGGATGGTCAATGTATTGAAGCAATCAAATTGTGTGAAGAAAGTTTGAGAGAAGCAGTTGCCAACGGTCATAACCTGGAAGCTCGGACCAAGATGGTCGAAGCTGAAATGTTAGGTGGAATGGCCTTTAACAATGCCGATTTAGGATACGTTCACGCAATGGCTCACCAATTGGGTGGTCAATACGACGCACCACATGGTGTCTGCTGTGCAATGCTGCTGCCAATTGTTGAGGAATATAACTTGGTTGCCTGCCCAGAACGATTTGCTGAATTAGCAAAGGCAATGGGTGAAAATACCGATGGTTTATCAACCAGAGACGCAGCTGAATTGGCAATCAAAGCAATGCGTCAGATGGCTGACGATGTCCACATTCCACGTAGCATCAAGGCAATTGGTGCTAAGCCGGAAGACTTTGAATTGATGGCAGAAAATGCTTTGAAGGACGGAAATGCCTTCTCGAATCCTCGTAAGGGAACAAAAGAAGAATTAGTTCAGTTGTTCCAAAAGGCATATGACATGAAGTAGACTGCTGATCAAGTTGAAGCAGATCTTTTAGTTCGATCATATGAAATCACCAAACCGGCGACTGAGTCAAAAGTGCACGCTTTTAACTCAGTCGCCGGTTTTTTGTTGCGATCAATCCAAATGAAGCGGTCAATTCGGTCGCCGATAAATCTGCTAAAAATCTTCACACTTTCTTCACAACTTCGATCGGATATTAAGATAAAATTATGGTGTAGATAAGATAACGACAAATTGAGGGATGAATGACTAATTAACACGGGAGGGTGCGTACAATGACAAAATCAGTTTTCACCGATACGGCAATGCTTCTACTAATTCCATTGACGATGGTGGGAATTTCTGCCAGCATTCACACCCATAATGCTGACATTTCAACCACGCAGTCGGCTCAGGCCAACAAAATCGGCAAAAATATTGATATTGAATACACAGCTGATTCCAATGCCGGCAAAGGGGCAATTCGGCCGCTATATTTCCAGGCCTCAAAGGTATTTAGCATCAAGTATCGGACGGTCAATTTTAAAACGGTTCTGGATGAAGATTATCGTGAAGAAAAATTATACCGGTATGTGCCGGGAAGCAAGAAAAAGAATCGCACGTACAGCTGGAAAAAGATTAAAGCTCAGACCGGCAAACGGGTATACGTGGATAAAAAGGCGAAGGCCTACTATCGTGACGATGACGGCGAGCGTGAAAGTGAAGACTTTTACAGAATTCGGGTCTCGGCAAGTCATAAAGCGACAAAATATTGGGTGAATGAAGACGCAATTGATGATTAAGAATCCAAATAAGGCTGGAAAATCGGGGTATCAAAACGATTTTCCAGCCTTATTTAAGTTGTCTTTTGCGATATTGTCGTATCATCAGTTGTCAAATATTGTAAAATGAGTCTAACAAGGGTTTCAAAAGGAGGTCCAGCTTGAATATTTTAGTTACGGGTGGCGCCGGGTTTATTGGTGCTAACTTTATTCACTATCTGCTGAAGCAAGACCGAAGCGATCATGTGATCAACTTTGATGCATTAACCTACGCTGGGAATTTGAATAATCTTGACGATATCAAAGCAGATCCCCACTATCAATTTGTCGAAGGGGACATTGCCGATCGCAGTGCTGTGGAAGCGGTCTTTGACGGTTTTAACATTAATGCGGTTGTGAATTTTGCTGCAGAGTCTCACGTGGATCGTTCCATCTTAAATCCAGCAGCGTTTATCCACAGCAATTTTGATGGGGTCGGCGTCTTGTTGGCTGCCGCTAAAAAATTCAACGTCGATAAGTTCGTCCAGATTTCAACCGATGAAGTTTATGGCAGCTCTTTGCCACACCAGCAATTTAGCGAATCGGCCCCGTTGAATCCAAGCTCACCTTATTCGGCGACGAAAGCCAGCGCTGATCTTTTGGCACTATCGTACTTTAAGACATACAATCTAAACGTGTCGATTACCCGTTCCGCAAATAATTACGGACCGTATCAGTTTCCTGAGAAATTAATTCCGCTGATGGTCACACACGGCCTCCAAGAAAAATCCTTACCCATTTATGGAAACGGCCAAAATAGTCGCGATTGGCTGCACGTCCAAGACAATTGTGCGGCAATTGCGGCCGTTTTGAAAAGGGGCCGGGCCGGCGAGGTGTACAATATTGCTGCGCATCAATACAAAACAAACAACGAAAT
>NZ_JAXGWW010000190.1:0-4044 GCF_040773105.1 Lentilactobacillus sp. | reverse complement strand
TTGCTCAAAACATTCAACTTGTCATCAAAGTCATAGACAACTGGTTCGCCAGTCGCCATTTCAAGGTTGATAATGTCTTCGTCAGAAATGTTTTCGATATACTTGGAAAGGGCACGCAATGAATTACCATGAGCGGCGATAACCACGTTCTTGCCATCAAGCAACTTAGGTGCAATTTGATCTTCCCAGAATGGCATAACTCGTTCGAGAGTCACTTTAAGGTTTTCACCACCAGGGATGATGTGTGGATCAAGGTTGGCATAACGACGGTCGTGAGCAGCAGAACCTTCGTCATCAGCCTTCAAAAGTGGTGGCAAAACATCGTATGAACGACGCCAGATATGAACCTGTTCGTCACCGTACTTTTCAGCGGCTTTCTTCTTGTTATGGCCTTGCAAAGCGCCATAATGACGTTCGTTCAAACGCCATGATTTGATTTCTGGAATCCAAAGTTGGTCTGAGTATTCCAAAGCATAATGCAGAGTCTTGATTGCACGAGTCAATACAGAAGTGAACGCAAAGTCGAATTCGATGCCGGCTTGTTTGATCAGCTTACCAGCGTTGATGGCTTGCTTAACGCCTTCTTCGCTCAAATCAACATCAACCCAACCAGTAAATTGGTTAGATAAATTCCATTCACTTTGACCATGACGAATTAAAACAAGTTTTGCCAATATAATTACCTCTTTCTTTATCTCTATCAGATTGATTTTACACCAAACGGAAAAATTTTTCAGCCTAATTGTGAAACTTTTATAAAGTGAATCCGTTTTCTATGGTTCGCCCTGCTTGTCGGGAAGCTTACCAGACGTGCTGTCATGCTTCTTGACCCCCAAAATGTCAAGGAAGAATGTAAAGATCGGCACCCCACAGATCAGGCCCCAAATGCCAAAGAAATGTTCGCCGATCAGCAACACCACAAAGGTGTAAAAAATCGGTAGATTGGTCTTTGATGCCATAAAGTTGGGGTTGAGCACATAAGCCTCAAATGCATGAACAATGATAATCGTGATTAACAAATAAAAGACATCGTTGAAGCCACCCACTGAGTAACCAATCAGTGACAGTGGAATGAACGAGATAATCACACCGGCGACTGGAATCAAGCTCAAAATGAATACCAGCAGTGCCAATGCCGCAAGTTGTGGCAGATGCATAAACGCCATCACGATCGTTGTTAAAACGGTGTTGCAGATTGCGATGAAGAATTGAGCTTCAATAACCACCCCGAAGGTTGCGACAAACTTTTTACCAAAGAAGTAAAGATCTTGGAAGAACCAGCCAAAATCACTTTCTAAAAATAATCTTGAAAATCGTGTCATCGTTCGTTGCTCAATCGAGAAGAAAAAGCTCAAGATCATCGATAAGAAAAGGGTGATCCCCATGGTCCCAACTCCGGTGACGTATCTCCAAACCAATGACACCCCATTTTTCATTTGGGCCATAATATTGCTTTGCTTGATGAACTCGTTGACCCATGCCAAGGTTGTGTCATCAGGCAAATTTTTTGGGTTTGAATAGAAATTGATAATGTCTGTCGTCGTTCGAATCGTTTGTTCGGCAACTTTTGGAATGTACTTGGTAATCGCAAAATACAGGCCTAGGATAACCAACGCATAAAGGACCGTCACAATCACGCCGGCGGGAATTTTAATATGCCGACGAATCGCATTGGTCAATTTGACGACCAACAAACAGAAAATAAACGTTAATAAGACCGTGCTGATCATACTGCGCATCACGTAAATCACAAAAATAATCACCATCAGGACTGTGAATCTTCTTAGTGCAACGTTATTGATGAATCTCGTCCAAAGTGACAAATACTCAACCCCCTTGTTTGGTGCTTAATTAATTTGATTTTACACTTCGAAAGCGTTTCCCCACAAGCATTATTACCTTTGATAATAAAAAAATCTCAGAGGTTGATCGCCCCTGAGACGTGTGTAATCGTATTAATACCGTGATTTGACATATTGACCAATGGTTTCGCCTTTTTGATGTGCGCCCTTGATGATATTACGAACATCCTGGTCACTCATGGCATTGGAGTCAACGCCGGCAGCGCTAATCTGTTGTCTGGCCGAATTGATTTGTGCCTGGGTGATCGGCTTACCGTTCAAATCCTTTTGTTTTTGCGTTACTGTATATTCATTTGAGCCCTTATAAGCCGCCGCAGCCTTTTTCTCAGCCGAGGTCAGACTGGCACTCTTATTGGATGACACATTTGGATTATTGCTGGTGTTGCTGTCAGAATTTGACGAATCAAAATCATTCGAACTGCTGGACGAATTACCACTAATCGCATCGTTATTCTTATTCCGCAGGTCTTCTGCCTTCTTCAAAATGTCAGCGTAGTATTTCTGATGAATTGATTTGTCAGAGAAAATCTTATCCAAAGTACTGTTAGATTCTGTGTACTTGCCCTCACCGGTTTGATCGAGCGCCTGGTCGTATATTTTGGTGTAATTGTTAAGGTTCTTTTGAATCCCTTTAATCTTGGTGATTTGCTGTTTGGCGCGATCGGACAGCAGATCATTGCCCTTTTTGACGTCAACAACTGATTGATATTCACCCTTAGCCTGGCCAAATTTACGCGAGTTAAACAGATCGTTGGCCGCAATAAATGATTGTGTTTGGTTCAACACTTTATTTGCCTGTTCATCATTTGGTTTTCGTTTCAGGGCATTGGTAAACGATGTTTCGGCAGCTGTATAATTTTTATTCGAAATTTGAAGGCGGCCTCGCTTCATAGCCTGAGCGTAAATGTTCTCGTTTTGACTATGACGGGCGTACGCGTAACCACCAACCGATGCACCGATCACAATGGCGATTACAATCCAGATCCATTTTTTCAAATTGAAGCCCTCCTAATAAAATTTGTTCGCTTTTATTATAACATTTTTCCATAAACGGCATTTCTGAACGCAATCAAATGCACATAGCTTGGAAAGATGACGGTTAATATTTATTATAGCAAATGATGGATACAGACTTTAGGCCAAATTTTTGTTATCCTAAAGCCAAGAATTTAACTTTGAGAGGAGCTTACAAATGGCGGACAGTTCAGAAGAGTATATCAAGCAGCACATGTTCGGCAACCCACAGATTAAGCCGGACGAAAAACGCGCATTCTTGGGAAACTTCAGGGAACGAGTTGCGCTGGCCCTAACGATTGGCCAAATCCAACGACCGGACGTGGGCGAACTGGTAGGGAAGATTTTAAACGACTACCCGGAATATCGTTTGTATATCAACGGCCGGATGGACCAGGAATTAATTGACCCGTTCATGGACATCGCCATTGAACACAATTACAAGTTCACGGTCCTGGTCCAAAATGGTATGAGGGTCGACCAACCGTTGAAGCCGGATGATTTCGGTTTGGTGGTGGCCAACCCACATGAGAAGATTAAGAGAAGGATTGTGTTTTAGAGAGTGCGACGAGACCCGGGTTGACCCCGGTGTGTAAGGCCTGGGTTGCAATAATGAACGGTTTTTGTTCATTGTTGCAACTCAGGTCTTACACGTTAGGGGTCAGGGTCGTCGGAGCACATTTCGACTAGGAAATAAGAAAGCACAAACATCCTCATCAAATCAGAGTACGGAGCAAACGGGGTAACTACTAGGTATTTCATGACCGTCGCCAAGTAGGCTAGACGCTGCACTTCGTTTGCGGTCGTCGGAGCACATTTTCCAGCTAGATGAACCATTCGCCTCAACTATCCTACAAACCAACGCAAAAGAGCCAAGGCATGCAAACTGCCTCGGCTCTTTTAAGTTTAAAAAAATATGTAACGCAATTTTGGCGGTTCTCTCAAACAACCATCGCCAACAAGAATACCGCTATCAACCCCAGCACCACCGAAAGCGCCATTGAACGTGTCCAATAGGCAATGGCGATGACAATCACTGCAGCGATCATTTCCGGTGCCCGGTTAACAATTGTCACCGTGTACACGGGTGAGATGAATAGGTCTTTAACGACCAGCGCAGTAAATAACGATATCGGCACATACCGCATCCATTCATTAAACCAGGCAG
>NZ_JAXGWW010000189.1:0-4087 GCF_040773105.1 Lentilactobacillus sp. | reverse complement strand
GTCAAAATGTCTTTCGTCCCACAGCTATTAAACGATTAAAATGAATCCGAAAAAACGGATCTGTTTTGAACAAAGTAATCAACACCCGAATAAATCGTGAAGAATAAGCAAATATATAACAAAATGAGTCCCATTGGAACGTTAATTGCGGCGAATAAAACGTTATTCAGGAATAACAAAATAATCGCCAACATTTGGGTGGTGGTCTTAATTTTGCCTGGCCAAGCCGCGGCAATTACCTGACCTTCGTTTTCAACGATGATTAACCGAAGACCAGTCACAGCCAATTCGCGGCAAACGATAATTGCAGCGACCCAGGCAGGAACGTCCCCTAACCCAACGAGGAAAAGAAATGCCGTCATGACCAACATCTTGTCAGCCAATGGATCGGCAAACTTGCCAAAGTTGGTCACCAAATGATTGCGGCGGGCGATTTGCCCATCCAAAAAATCAGTCAACGAAGCAACAATAAAAATAATCGTTGCAACCAGTCGCGTCACGCTGATAGAAGTTCCCGCAATAACGACACTGCCTGAAAATATCGGCGCTGCTAAGATTAAAATGAAGAACGGAATCAAAATGATTCGAAACATTGTAAGCTTATTTGGTAAATTCATGCTTAACCCCCAACTGATTAGTAGCCATTAGTCGAACCTGTGGTACTACCGGTTGTTCCGGTGCCGCTCGTCGTCCCAGTGGTTCCTGTTGTCGAAGACGTCCCAGTCGTTGAGCCTGTGCCGGTCGTACCCGTGGTAGTCCCAGTCGTTGAACTCGATGACGTGGAGCTGGAATTCGTGGTTGCAGACGAACTGGATTTACCAAACTGCAATGTGATAACCCGTACTTGAGCAGAGCCACCGTTAAGTGGGGCTGCTAATTTTAATTTCTTACCGCCAACGGTAATTTCCGTGGCTTCAGCATTGCCGGTATTGATCGTCACAGTATTTGTCGTGCTAGGCAATGAAATGGTATGTGAATTACCACCGGTTAGTGATGCTTGCCATACCGCAGTCCCGTCAGTTGAAACCGAGGTCCAAGCGCTGCTCGTTCCAGTAGCTGAAATCTTCAATGGTGTCTTGCCGGATGTCCCGCTAACCTGATAAGTGATGTTGCTGCCTGAAGCAGTGAGTTTCTTAAAAGCAATGGTCTTCGTCTTTTTAGGAGACTTGGCTTTCTTGGCACTGGATGCTTTGGAGCTTGACGACTTATCACTTGAAACCGATACCTTGCTGGTTTCAATTTGCGTTTTAGCCGTGTTGCGGGTGCTCTTAGCTGCTGCCACCCAAATTGCGATCAGGATGACCAAAACCACGACTGAAACTGAGATAATCGGAATATATCGCCGCAGCTTATCGTTTCGTTCTTCTACTTTTCGCTGAGCAGAACGGGTTTCCGGATTGTCACTGTTGATCCGATCAACGTACTCTGGGTCTTCGGTATCCGGCAGCTTTGTTTCAAATTGGCTTAGCAATTCAGTCCCATCAAGGCCAACGGAGTCCGCATACTGCTTCACAAAAGCCCGAACGTAGAATTCACCCGGTAATGCATCAAAATCATTGTCCTCAATTGCGATCAAATAGCGCTTTTGAATCTTGGTATTTTTTTGCAGGTCATCGAGGGTATAGCCCTTGGCAACACGTGCATCATGTAATTTTTGTCCAATTGTTAAATTATCTTTTTCGTCGCTCATACTCATTCTCCATTGAATTTTTTGATTTCCATTTAAAGTATATCATATGCTCATCAACTAATATTTTAAGTAAATGATAAAGTAACCATTAAAAATTCCAGTTGGTCATTAATGGTCCTGGATAATGCCGGCCTGCATCACGACCTGTTTTAAAAAGTCGCTGCTAATTGCCTGGACATCCGCCAAAGTTAAAGATTTTAAAATCTCAACCTCATCATATATTGTAACAGGTTCGCCGATGAAGCCGTCAAATTGACCGCTAATCGCTTCCTCGGAATCCATCATTTCGACATAATTGCCAAATAATTCGTTCTTTTGTAATTGAAATTCGGCTTTCCTTGATGGCAATGCCTCAGGAATTTTTTTGATGATTGCTTTAAGACGATCAATCAAGATCGTCGGTTCGCTGGTGTCACAACTAATGACCGCAAAATGAAAGCCCCGTTCGTTTTCAAATTCCCATGAAAACGAGTCATCAATAATTTCATCATGATACAGTTTATCATATTCAACTGAGTTTTCACTCAAAAACAGGTCAAACATCACGGATAAGGCGATTTCGTACTTCAATCCCGCCCGCCCGGTTGGAACCGGATCGGTGCCGCGCAGTCCGAGTGTCACTTTAGGTCTTGCAACATTCATTTGTCTATGATGAATTGTCGGTTGATCCTGACGCTCAAAATTTTCGAGTCGCTGAAGAGAAATTGGCTCCGGCGAGGGTTTATCCGCCTGGTTGGCCTCAATCCAGCCGAGCGTTTCTTGTGGGTCAAGCCTACCCGTGATAAATAACGTCATATTTTCTGGACGATAGAAGGTCTTGTAAGCAAGTTCAACATCGGCAAGCGTAATGCTGCCCACTGTTTGAACCGTCCCCGCAATGTCGTTTGCCAACACCGAATCTGGATAAAGGCTGGCAATCGTTTCGAAATACGCCTGATTATCCGGATCATTTTGATACATATTAATTTCTTGGTCGATAATCCCCTTTTCCCGTTCAACCTTCGCCGTGGTAAAATAAGGAATTTGAACAAAATCCAACAAGATATCCAGATTTTCTTTGACCGATTCTGCCGTTGAAAACAAGTAGTTGGTCTTGGTAAAGCTGGTAAAGGCATTCGAGCGGGCCCCGGTTTTGTTAAACAATTCAAAGACATCGTAGTCTTTTTTGTCGAACATCTTGTGTTCCAAAAAATGGGCGATCCCTGCTGGTTGAACAACCTTTTGACCGTTTAAGATAAACTGACTGTCGATGGATCCATAGTTTACGCCCAATACAGCGGTTGTTTTATTAAATCCTTTTTTGGGCTGCATGTAAACAGTCAGTCCGTTTGATAATTTGGATACAAATAACCGTTCGTTATAATTTGGATAATCAATGATTTCCATCAGACTGCCCTCCACTGTTGAGTTGATAAATCGCCCGCAACCGTAATTGTTTGGCAACTTGAGAAATTTGGTCACGATTAACGCCTTGAATATGGGCTTCCCATTGTTCGTCAGATAAGTCAGACTGCATAATCTGCTGCACGTACCGCGCTTCAATTAAGGCGCCCAAATGGTCGGCTTCGGAGCGGTGTTGGTTAATCATGGCCTCCTTCACCCCATCCAGGAGTGCATCTGAAAAGTTCCCGGCGGAAAGCTGTTTGAGTTGTTGATTGACCATCGAAATGACTTCCTGTTCGTTTTGATAATCAATGCCAGCCTGAACCGAATCCATTCCAACCAACGAGTTGTAACTGCTGTGAATGTCGTAGGCCAAACTTCGCTTTTCTCGAACGTTGGCAAATAGCAGCGATTGACTGGACCCACCAAACAATTGATTAAAAATCACCGCCGCAAAATATAAGCCATCCCCGAAATAAATCGGCAATTCATAAGCCATACTCAAAACAGACTGTGAGCCTTCAATAAACTTGGCATCTTCTTGAACCTGATCGATCGGTTTAGGAATCACCCGTAACTCATAAGGCGCTTGGGCCCGATCACTAAACGAGGCAAAGTCCTTAAAGCCGTCAATGACCGCTTGCTCAGACAAATCACCGGCGACTAAAATCGTGACCTTAGCGCTCGCCAGCACCGATTTGTAAAAATCATAAAGCGATTTGGCTGTAATTTGGGCCATTTCAGCTTTATTGCCCATTAAAAAGTGCCCGTGATCTGGGTCATTTGGATAATACAAGCGTTGAAGTTCCAAG
Source organism: Lentilactobacillus sp. (assembly GCF_040773105.1). NCBI lineage: Bacteria > Bacillati > Bacillota > Bacilli > Lactobacillales > Lactobacillaceae > Lentilactobacillus > Lentilactobacillus sp. The sequence continues at coordinate 202 of NZ_JAXGWW010000189.1, read as the reverse complement.
GTTGAGAAAAATTCCTTGTTATCTGCAATTGAATCCAAATAATTTAACATATTTTTTTGATGAATTTCAAAATAAGCGTCGTTGAAGTGATCGCCATCAATAAAGGGATTCTCAATCATTTCACGAAGAAACGCCAAAATTTGTGGCGTTAAAACTTCGCCTTCCGGTAGATACTTATCATTTGGAAAGGTAATTGAAACTT
>NZ_JAXGWW010000188.1:0-4112 GCF_040773105.1 Lentilactobacillus sp. | reverse complement strand
CGTCAATGTGGACCGAATGCAGCAATTGGTGGACAACTCACTGATGACTGTGACGGCGCTGTCCCCTCACATTGGCTACCACAAAGCAGCCGAAATTGCTCAACTTGCTCATACAGACGGCACAAAATTGAAAGTCGCCGCCCTGAAATTGGGTTATGTCAGTTCCGCTGACTTTGATAAGTGGATGCGGCCGATTGATATGACTAATAATGACCGAAAATAAATCAAATGGATTGCGACTTACAATCCATTTTTATTTGGAACTATACTTCCATTTTTTTAGATATCCATTTAAAAAGGAACTATACTTCCATTTTTTAATATTTTCTCATATAATGGAAGTATAGTTTTAACCTGGAGGTGAGATTAAATGCTTCAAAGACCAACTTACTTAAAACAATTAATCCAATTTAAAGATAATGATAATATTAAAATCATCACCGGCGTCCGCCGCTCTGGAAAATCCGTCTTACTGATGCTATATCGCGATTATCTCATATCACAAGGAATCTCAGAGCAAAACATCATTTATCTGAATTTTGAAGACTTTGATCTGCTTTCGGTCCAGAGTCAAGACCAATTGAGTCAACTTCTTTCAAAACGACTTAACAAAAATGTCCGGACTTATCTACTTCTTGACGAAATTCAAATGGTCGATGGTTGGCAACGAGTCGTTAACGCTGTTAGAGTCAGCTTCAACTGCGATATTGTCATCACAGGTTCAAATGCACAAATGTTATCTGGAGAACTCGCAACTTTGCTAAGTGGCCGATATGTAGAAATTCCAGTATATCCATTTTCGTTCAAAGAATTTCTACTAGCAAAGAACATTGATCCAAACGCTAGGCAAGTCGATAATGCTTTCTCAGAGTACGAGCAATATGGTGGATTCCCATCTGTTGTCTTAGCGTCAAAAGAAATTAAGGATACCATTCTTTCCGGCATTTATGATACGATTATTTTAAACGATGTCTCGATGCGATCAGGAATTCGCGATACTGACATTTTAAGTTCATTAGTCGCATTTCTATCTGATAATGTTGGCCAGTTAGTAAAGCCAACCAAAATTGCGAATACATTATCGAGTAATGGCTTTAAAACCAGCAATCACACCATTGAACGTTACTTAACATTACTTGAAAATGCATTTTTATTCTACAGAACTCGACAATACAATATTCGTGGAAAAGAATACCTCAAAACCAGTGGAAAATATTTTATCGTTGATCCCGGCCTCAGGAGAAATGCCGTCAGCAAACATCCAGGAAATTATGGCGGTCAGTTAGAAAATATTGTTTTTCTGGAATTAATCCGTCGTGGCTACACAGTAGATGTTGGAAAACTAGACTCCAAAGAAGTCGATTTTGTTGCCCGAAAGGTTGATGAAATCCTTTATGTCCAAGTTACGTATGAGATTCCTAATAATACACATGAAACCGACAATCTTTTAAACATCCGCGACAATTACAAAAAAATACTCATTACACAAAGATATTATGAATTTAAAGAAATCGATGGGATACCAGTGATTAACGTTGTTGACTGGTTATTATCAGAAGATTAATTCGAAAATTTAAAAAGGGGTCTGCGATTTGACTGCAGGCCCCTTTTTAAGTTTAAACTTTGGGATCTCACGAATCGAAATGACAACTGAAATTGTCAATAATAGCTGATTTCAAAGGAATCGGCAAGCCTTCAAGCGCTAACCAGCAAACAAACTCACTAATAAGTAAAGAACATAGCTCCCCAGCAAGGGCTGCCAAAGCTCCCTCAACGACATTTTTAAAGCCCCAAACCACCTTACCAGATAATGCTCACTCTGAATAAACATGTTATTATGAATAATTCGTAAGGTTATCAAAGAAAACACGTAAACGACGGCACCAAATACCAACGTGTGGAGCAGGTAACCCGTCCCGTTAACAAATTGTCCTTTAGAAAAAAGTAATACCACCATCAAAGTCCGAATTGCAAACGCTGAATAGTACCAAACTGCTGGGATAACCACCGACCATTTCGTATGGATGAGTGAGAAAACCAGATATGTGAGTGGTAGCCGCCACGCAAAGTATAGTGCGTTGGAAATTTTCGTATCGGAAATCCCGATGCCACTTGCAACTGGGACAATTTCCTTAAAGTGCGGAATGATGATCAATAAGCCAATCAACCAAATAAATGCGCCATACCAAAAAAGGGATTTCACAACTGATTTATTCACCGTCAGCTTTTCCATAGAGGAACACCTTCTAATATCAAATATTTCTTAATAGTTATAACGTACCACTAAATTGGATAAAACAAAACTGCCATCAGAAACCATCCGATGGCAGTTCTTTAATTAATCACTTCTTGATAGGTGCCCACATCCAGCACCAGTGTGACAGTCAATACCAGAATAATTTTGAATAGGTCCGCCTCTTGAAATTGTCGATAGACGATTGACATAAATGGATCGACTAAGAGATAAGCGGCAACCAGATTCAAGATGATAAAAATAATCGCAAATATTATTCTCTTTGCAGTCATGAAAAAGCCCCGTTTCATTCCCTTACCGTTGTCTAAGTTGGTGTAAGTGTACAAAGATCCAATTCATAAGTCAAGCAACTAGCATATAGTTTCATAAACTCAATCTAATATACAACTTTTTTTCCAAAAACGGCTTATAACAACAATATTTGAAATGCAACAAGACATATTCACCTTAAGGTTAGCTATCCCGTTTTAGCCGATATCCTTTTGGTTCGTTTCATCACCAAATACCCAAACAACGATCCCGGCAAACAGCGCAATGCCGCCAATTGTCCAAAAAATCATGTTGGGACTTGTGACTTTGAGCATCCAAGCAACGACGATTGGCATGGCCACCGTGAACAACTTGGCTGCGCCATTAGCAATCCCTGATCCGCGGAACCGGAATTTGGTCGGGAAAAGTTCTGCCACGTAAACGGCAATCACTGAGGCCATCAACACATAGAAACACACTTCCAATAAGAACCCAATTGTCATAACGCCAGCAACCGTTGACTGCTGACCATACATAAATCCAAAGATGGCTGTCATGAAGAATGCTGGGGCAATCGTCTTTTTGCGACCAATTCGGTCAACTAAGTAGGCACCAATTGCACAGCCAACCGGAGCGCCGACCATCATAAAGGCCGACATCCACAAGGAACCAGAAATATTGATACCCCGATTGCTTAGCAAGGTTGGAACCCAAGACGTGAAGGTGTATTGGCAAATGATCGTAGCAGAGGCCGCAACCGTTGCGACAAATAAACTAACTCCAAGCGAATGGTGAACAACTTCATGCTTCTTAACGATTGGTGTTACGTCCTCATTAACGCCATTGACCTCCAACTTTTGAATAATTTCTTGTGCTTCATCGTTTCTTCCGTGAGCCATTAGCCAACGGGGAGATTCTGGAATATTTCGCCGTAGATACCACAAAATGGCAGCCACGATTCCAACACCCATAAACATTACCCGCCAACCGAAGCGGGGAATGATTGCACTCGCTAAAATCATTGTGACCGGAGCACCACAATTCGCAACCAATGACGTTGTGGCACACCACTTGCCACGACTGTGGATTGGTGCAAATTCATTCACCATCGAATAACCAGTCACAATTTCAGACCCAAGGCCAATACTTGACATTAAGCGACAGAAAATTAAAAACGACATATTAGGTGAGAATGCCCCTAAAAAGGTAAAGCCGCCAAACATCAACAGGTTAATTTGATAAGCGACTCGGCGTCCCTTTAAATCACCAATAAACCCAGCAATCAGTGAGCCGATAAATAGGCCTAAAAAGCCACTGGATAAAAAGTAAGAGTTTTGCTGCAAGGTGGACCAGCCGTCTTTTAAAACAGTTGTTGCCACTGCGCTGGCTAAGTAAACGTCAACTGCGTCCAAAAACATGCCGCCGGAAACCAGGGCAAAAATTTCATAAAACAATGGAGATTCTTTCGTTCGGTCGATTCGACCTTGTAATGTGATCGGTCTTTCCATAGGCATCTGCCTCCAATAACGTCATTTTTTCCATCACCTCAGGGATTGATTCACTGAAGCACGCCGCTGCTAATCAAAGCTTGGGATACTGGCCTCGTAGT
>NZ_JAXGWW010000187.1:0-4120 GCF_040773105.1 Lentilactobacillus sp. | reverse complement strand
GACCGTCATTGATTCGATCGAGTATTGACTAACATTTGAGAAGCTCCACAATAAGCCGAGCAAGCCGAAACTGACGGTCATCAACCCCTCAACGTTAAATTTAGGTGCTTGATTGGTTGGGATCTTCGGCAGTGCCGTGACGGCCATAATTAAATCAATGATGATAAACGGCAGTACCAGAATGAAGAGGTAACGCCATGAGAAGTAGTTTAAAATCACCCCGGAAAGCGTCGGGCCAATAATGGGTGAGAAATTAAATGCCAAGCCGACAATGCCCATGACCGCTCCTTTTTTACCAGGTTGGGCATAGCGGATTGCCAAGCTGTTTACCAGGGGCATCATCATGCCGGCGCCAATTGCTTGAATCATCCGGCCGATAATTAAGGTTAAAAAGTTGGGGGCCAGCGCACCAAACACAGTTCCAATTAAAAAGATACTCGCGAAAAAAATAAATAACGATCGGAATGTAAACTTTTTGGTTAGGTACGCGCTGACCGGAATCATGATTGCATTTACCAGCGTGTAGCCGTTGCTGATCCACTGCACGGTTCCGGAAGAAACACCAAATACCTTCATAAAAGTTGGTAAGGCAACGTTCATTAGGGTTGAACAGAGGATTCCAAAGAAGGCACCAAAGACCATGATGATCAAAGAGTAACGATTTTGTTTTGACATTAGCAGGACTTCCAAGTATGTATTTTTAAAAATAGTAACTTTAAATATTGTAAGGATTATCACAAACAAATGCAAGCGGCTGCCTTCTGATAAGAACACGATTTCTCATTCAGGGCCAGCAGTTGTCACAACAAAAAAGGATGCCAGCAAATATCAACGCTGCAACATCCTTGTCAATTCAATATGAAGTGTTCTTCGATACCCGATAAAAGTTCGGTGAAAACGGGGTATTCTTGGCAATGTTGACGCCATCATAATAAATGTGCACGTAGCCATGGCCAACTCGTTTGAACGTAAAACGGGCCTGCTGCGACTTATTCAGCATATCAGTGCCGACAATCGTGTAGGCATTTGCGCCCACAGACTTCCATTTCGTATTTGTAATGTGCCAGCCTTCTGATTGAGTCAGAGAGGCGTTGATCTGGTTCTTCTTAACCCGAACGGACTCATAACTGTATAACTTCTTTACCCCAAAATACTTACCAACGTTGATTGTTTTGTTTTTCCAGTGACCGCGCAGGGCGGTTGGCGTTCCCTGATGCCACGTTGCGGCTTGGGTCGTCATTGTGGCTGCACCCATCAATCCGAGTGACGAAACGGCAACTATTGTGACTTGGCTGATTTTATTCACGCCCATCATCTCCAGTTAATTTGCTTGTTTAAATTGATTGACCAACTGAATGACCATACTTGGCTCACTTCCGGGAAGTGCTCGGTAGACCACGTAATCTCCAGGGATCAGGTTGAAGGACTCTAGTTGTGCGGATTTGGCGACGTTAAAGCCGGCAACTTCGTAATAGCTGTGGCCGTCGACAGCTTCATCCGTTAGTGTGACATTGACGGATTCAAGTGGGGCGACATCAAGGGATGCCCGGCGCAATGCCAGGTATTGGTAGTTGACCGAATCAACCATGATCGTTATTTCGTTGTTCGTACAAGGGACGTTAATGGTCTGTTTCAAATTGGTTTACTTCCTTCTTTGAGTTTTGCATGGCGAATATCGTTTACATTTATTGTAACCATCTTATCGGTTTGAAGATAGATCAAATTATCATTGGCACCAATGACAATACCACTTATATTATAAACGTTTAAATAGCCATCATCATTTAATTGAAGGGTAATTTGTTTGGCGTTTTGCCAACTGTCCTGCAATACCTTATCAATCACCTCTGGTTCCTGTTCCGGCAGCCGACGGATCGGGGCCTCTTCGCTTTTTTTATCTGTCATATCCTGGGTGTGATCGCTCAAAAAGTATCCCAGCCATTTCATCATGCCACGGTCATTATAGAGCCATTGATCGCGTGGAACGTTTCGAATCATGTTAAACACCCCCTATGGCTATAATATACGAACATATGTTCTAATCGTCAAGGGGAACAGATCAAATAAAAAAAATCCCAAGGCTGAACTGATTGCCAGCTTTGGGATTGGGGAATGTTACAGTTTTAAATTCGAATCTGCTTCTCATCAGTTGAAATCGGGAAGCCCTTCTTAAACGCAGTCCGCAAAAAATTCAGGAGTGGCGGGGTAATTTTCAACTCATCCAGATCTCGCAGTGAGAAGGTATAGCGAATCGCTTGTTCATCATCAGCTTCAACTTTTTGGACCCACTTTGGTTCACGAATTAGTTCCCGTCCCATGGCAGCAAATTGGACACCAGCGGCAATCAGCTTTTCAACTTGGGCAGGAGAGGCCAAGTGACCCACCACCATCAGTGGCAAATCATCAGCGAGCACTTCTTGAATTTTTTCGAACAGCGGTTGTTTGTCGTCACGGTCAACAATCGATCCCTGCCAAGCATCTGCCAATGATATGTGGAGGTAATCGATTGGCTTTTTGTTTAATTCTTTGATGAGGGCAAGGGTGTCTGCCATTCGGATGCCAGGCACTTCAATTTCTTCAGGAGAAAGACGGTAGCCTAAGATAAAGGATGAGGAATCGGATTTCTTGATAACGTCTGCGCAGGCATCAATGACGGCTAATGGGAAATTCATCCGTTTTTCCAGGGAACCGCCCCAGTGGTCTGTTCTGCGGTTGGAATGGGGGCTGAAGAACTGCTGAAGCAAATAAGTGTTGGCACCGTGGAGCTCAACGCCATCAAAGCCGGCATCAATGGCAAGTTGGGTGGCGTTGGCAAAGTCTTGAATGGTTTGTTCAACTTCTTCATTGGAAAGTGCTCGGGGTGTTTCAGCACCCAAGTGTTCAGAAGCCACCGCGCTGGCAGAAACGGGTTGCTTGCCGCGAAGAACACGACTGTTGCTCATACGACCGGCACTAAAAATTTGTAAAATTGCTTTGGTGTGGTTGATTTTAATGGCGTTGGCTAAACGTGCCAGTCCCGGCAACATGGTTTCGTGGGCAACACTTAATTCACCTTCGAAACCTTTACCGAGATCATTGACGTTGGCACATCCGGTGATGACCATGCCAGGACCGCCGGCACGCAACCGAAAGTAGTCAATTTCATCATTCGTGATACTACCGTCTTCGAAGCTGGACATTTCAGTCATTGGAGACATGGCAATTCGATTTTTGATTGTGACGCCGTTTCGTAACTTTGCTGGTTGTAAAAACTTGTAGTTCGTCATAAATGATCCTCCTAATGTGATAGATAAGTTGAGCTTACCATGTTTTTTAGTTGATGATAAGAAACTTTTCCAGAAACCTTCGTTTTCCATAAAAAACGCTTACAATGGAAGTGTACAGGAAAAGTAAGGAGAGATGTGACGATGGAAACACTAAAAATGATTCAAGCACGTAAGGCGGTTCGAGAATACTCCGGACAGATATCAGATGACCAGCTTCACCAAATTTTGTTAGCAGCTAATGCGGCACCAGTTGGTATGGGACGCTACGATGATTATCGGCTGACGGTGATTCAGGATGCCGAAGTCTTATCTAAAATGACGGGGATTTATGACGCACCGACTGTCATTGTGGTTTCAGTGAAAGTCGACAGTGCTTCAGATGAAATTTCTGCCGGCACGATTGTTCACAATATGGAATTGGCAGCAGAAGACCAGGGACTAGGTGCTAATTATAATATGGCCAGTCTGGGTTCGATTCCAAGTGGCGTGATTCCGGATGGCTTCAAACCAGCATTTGCATTAACCTTGGGTCAGACCAGTGATGAATTTACACCGCGAGAGATTCCGTTGGATCGGATTAAGACGAATACGGTTAAGTAATCGCTAAAATAAAATGGATTAGCCGTCTCAACTGGCTTGTTGAGAGGTTAATCCATTTTTTGTTTGAGTTTGATTTGAATCCTGTGGGGTGCGTTAGTGTCGCTACGGCTTTTTCGGCTTAGTATTTGTTTTGCTGCTATCTAGCCGAAAAACGTGTTCCGACGACCCAGACTCGTCCGCTTAATCCGATAGCTAACTTTGCCGCTGGTTTTGCGGCGAAGTTAACTATCACATTAATGCTCCGAGTCTAACCG
>NZ_JAXGWW010000186.1:0-4142 GCF_040773105.1 Lentilactobacillus sp. | reverse complement strand
TTTTAGAACTAGCTGTGGGTTGCATCACCACCGTTGTCCGATTGTTGTTTAGCAGTGCAATACAGGTCACAAATCCAACCCCTAATATGATGATGGCCCAGACCATCCAGTTTTTGTACCAATGTTGTTGAATGGATTGCCGACTCATTACTTTTGAACTGGGGTCAGGATGATCGTTTAATTGATTTGAAACTTCTTTAGTGGCAACAACGGTTTGTGGCTGTCCACAAAAGGGGCAAAATTGTGCTGCTTTTGGGATCTCCTTTCCACAAGATTGACAAAACTTTGTTTCATTAGTCATGATGGAACCTCCAAATATGTATTCAGCTTTTATAGTCTTCGGGATTGGACAGGTGACACTTCTGATTAGGTGAATCGTTTTACGAATACTAACTATACCTAAAATATGGGGCGCACGTCAACTATTATTTTCTCTTAATTGAATACTTCCATTTGCGTGTGGTTATAATTGAGCGACAGTACAATTGCTATTCTGACAGCTTGTTAAGCGCTTACAAATAAAAAGTCGTTTTGATTGTATTTTTAATTCACCGCAACTATTATGTGTGTAATTGGTAATCGTTTATTGGTTTATAGGAGGTTTTTGATTATGGCAAATACAATTAATTCAGGAGTTGCAGCATTACGGACCCTCGAAAGTTGGGGCGTTGATCACATTTACGGCATTCCTGGTGGAACCATTAACAATTTAATGTATGCGCTGGATGAGGAAAAGGATAAAATCACCTATGTGCATGTTCGACATGAAGAAGTTGGTGCGTTGGCTGCAGTTGCCGACACGAAATTAACCGGAAAAATCGGGGTTGCATTTGGATCTGCCGGACCTGGTGCAACGCATTTGTTCCAGGGCGCTTATGATGCAATGGCTGATCAAGTGTCGGTGTTACTGATCGTCGGCCAAAACCCACAAGCATTGATGAACCAGGATTTCTTCCAGGAATTTGATGAAGACCCATGGTTTAAAGACGCCGGCGTCTATGCACGAACCGTGACGACTGCACAAAGCCTGCCACACATTTTGGACGAAGCGATTCGGCGCGCGTTTGCACAACACGGACCGGCAATCGTTACAATCCCAAACGATTTGGCAAATAAAGAAATTCCGGCTGATGGCTACTACAGCTCCGCCGCTAATTTTGCAAAGCCCGAGCTGAGTGCCGCTTCTGACGAGCAGGTTAATCAGGCGCTTGAGTTGATTAAGCAGGCTAAAAAGCCGCTTTTGTACGTCGGCCAAGGAACCATTGGGGCAGCTGACGAGGTAATGGAATTCGCTAAGAAATTCCAGATTCCAGTTATCACAACCGCCCTCGGCAAAGAAATTATTCCTTATGATTTTGAAGCCTTATTAGGTTCCGCTGCCCGGGTTGCTTCCAAACCGGCAAACGAAGCCCTTCAACAAACCGACCTGATGTTGTTCATCGGCTCGAACTATCCATTTGCGGAAGCAATGTTCAAACCGGATGTTAAATTTATTCAAGTTGACAGCAATCCTCAAATGTTAGGTAAGCGGCATAAGACAGATGTTGCGATGCTGGCCGATGCCAAGAAGACCTTACAGAAATTTATTGAAATCGGCGAAACAGCTGAGCCATCACATTGGTACGCTGCCAACGTGGACAATGTTACCAACTGGCATGAATACAACGACCACATGATGAACCGAACCGAAGGCAAATTGCGATTTGAACCGGCATTTAAAGAAATTAATCGAATTGCTGAAAAAGATGCGATTTTCTCAATTGATGTTGGCGATGTTACTCAAAATGCCGTTCGATTATTGAAAACCAATGGTCATCAGCCTTGGATTACGTCCGGCTTATTTGCCACAATGGGCGTTGGCTTACCAGGATCCATTGCAGCCAAGTTAAGTTATCCTGACCGTCAAGTGTTCAACCTGACAGGTGATGGTGCTGCAGCGATGGTCATGCAGGATTTGAGTACCCAAGTTGGATACAAACTGCCGATCATTAACGTCGTCTTTTCAAACGAAGCCCTTGGATTTATTGAAGACGAGCAGGAAGATGACAACCACGAATGGTTCGGCATTAGCCTACCGGAGACTGATTTTGCCAAGGTTGCTGAAGCACAAGGCATGACCGGAATTACGGTGACTTCGGTTGATCAAATCACCGCGGCCTTTGATAAAGCTGTCGAACTGACCAAGGCAGGCAAACCGGTGTTGATTGACGTCAAGATCACAAACGAACGACCAATTCCAGTTGAAAAATTGGCATTGGATCCCGATCAATTTGACCAAAAGACGATTGACGAATTCAAGAAACGTTACTATGCAGAAGATTTGGCGCCATTAAGTGAATTCTTAAAGAAACACGGCGTTCAATAAAATAAAAAATCCCCAAGGACGATTGAAATGCACAAATCGCGGCTTGGGGATTTTTTGTGGTTATTTTGTAAAATCAAATTCTGTTGGCACTGACTTCTTTGAATGACCGATCGTGGTGCTGTCGGATTTGAAGACTAAATAGGGTGCCGGCGAAGTCGCTTTGATATTTTTACCAATCATGATCAACTGCGATTGGGCAAAGCTTTGGGCGTGGTTGGCAACACTCGTCTTCGAAGCAGTGTTTAATTGCTGGAAGTTAGTGCCAACTTTAACGATGTAGCCATTGTCAATGTCATACGAAATGCTTTGCACATACTTGGACCACTGGTACATTTTTTTGCCTTGCTTAGCTTCTTTTTGATCATGAGCAAGGGCGTGGCTCATGGTGTCATTGTATGCAGTTTGTTGTTTGGTTGAAAGTTTTGGATTAGTAGATTGAGTGCTTGTTGAAGATGTCGAATTTGATCGCTTTGATGTTGTGCTGGCCGTCACTTTGGGCGAAGAGTTGTGGCTGGATTTTTCGCTGGTACTTCCGGTTCCACACCCAGATAACAATAGACCAATGGTGAGAACCATTATTAATCCTTTCGTTTTATGCATGAAATGCCTCCGAGGTTGAAAATTTTGATTACGAAGCAAATTTTAGCACAACTGATTGATTGATTTTAAAGGATGAAACGAACTAAACCGATATTTAACGTTTGTCGAAAAATTTGTAAATAAAAACAGCAAGGCATTAATCCCTTGCTGTTTTAGGTGTGTATTCATTCTTAATAAATTCGCGGGCTTCTTCATTTTCAGGTGCAATCTTTGCCAGTTCAATCATGGAATCCAGCATGTGGATCCATTCAGGATGGTTTCCCTGGGAATGGTCGGCCTTAAATTTTTCCAACCCGGCAACGTCGTAATTTCGGACCAATTCCAGCATTTCATTGACTAGGCCACTGACTTCATTAAAGACTTTTTCGTTATCCATTTTCTAACCTCCATTAATTCATTCACGGCTTTTGTCATTGTGCGGTGATTTTGATATTTGCCTGATTATTGGGTTGAACTGTCCATTTGCCGCAATTCCGATAAGAGCTGGAGTAATTGCGCGTGGTATACGTCCGAGCGTAACTGGGCATTTTGTTGACTGAACCAGTACTGCTTGGCGGGGGCAACGTAACTTTCCGGAACTTGATATTTATCCGCGATCCGCTGGAAGGTTGTTGGGTTGTCGGCGGCTTGCTGGAGGCGATAAAGGGGTTCTTCTTGAATAATTTTAACAACTTGCGGGCGAACGGCTTCCGGCAGTTTTGGCTGAACGATTTTGACGACGGTATTTTTAATTGGTTTATCTAAAATTGTGTTGGTTTGCCGTTGGGCGTCGGTTAATTCGTGAACTTGATGGCCAACGTACAAAAACCCACCAAGAATGATGACTAGAATGCTGAGCCATACGATTAATTTCGTGTGCTTGGACTTTTTATTTTCCTGCTTGGCTTGCTTTTGCTCAACGCGAGATGGTGTTTGATTTTGCATAGATAATTCCCCCTCAAACAATTTGACGACTTGAGTATACCATTTATCTCAAGTCACTTATTCATTAAGGCCCGTCATAGCAGTGAGCTTAAATAATTTTTATATAAAAAATGGCAAGCCGCTTCGACCTTCTGAACGCAAATGCGCCGATCGTTACGAACTCACCTTGGTTTGGCACCGACTGAGAGTATAGCATGAAATTGGTTGGTTTGGCAAATAAAAGGTGATTACGGGTTGGACAATTTTGGTCGCG
>NZ_JAXGWW010000185.1:0-4151 GCF_040773105.1 Lentilactobacillus sp. | reverse complement strand
CTTTCACGAACAACTCGTTCCATCCGTGATAAACCAATTCGGAATTGGTTCTGCAGCAATTCACCAACTGAACGAATTCGACGGTTACCCAAGTGATCGATATCATCGATTGAACCAATGCCTTCTTGAAGGTTAAAGAAGTAGTTCATCGAAGCAATCACGTCAGCAGGTGTAATGTGTTTGAAGCTCAATGGAATATTGTTGTTTCCAATGATGGGAACAACCCGATCAGGATCGTTAACGGATTGAACCTTCACGATTTGAACGGTCATTGGCTTCGTCACAACAGCTTCATCTGATGGGTTAAAGGTATAAGCTTTAAAATCATCGTTATCAAGGTAAGGTGCGAGATCTTTCATCACATCTTTAGACACAACCGTGCCCTTTTGTGCAATGACTTCACCCGTATCAGGATCAGCTAAAGTCTCAGCTAACGTCAACCCTAATAAACGGTTCTTCAAACTTAGCTTTTTATTGGTCTTATAACGGCCAACCGGTGCCATGTCATAACGCTTTGGATCAAAGAAGCGTGCAGTTAACAAGCTTCTTGATGAATCAGCAGTCTTAGGCTCACCTGGACGTAGTCGCTCATAAATATCTTTTAATGACTCTTCAACACGAGAATCATCGGTATCCTTATGAACATCCTTTTCCAAGGTCAGACCCAAACTGTCGTTGTCGCCCAAGATGTCAATGATTTCAGAATCACTGCCAAATCCGAGGGCACGAATCAATTCGGTTAAAGGAATTTTTCTAGTTCGATCAATTCGAACATACGCAATATTTTTTGCGTCGGTTTCAAATTCAAGCCAGGCACCTCTGTTAGGAATCACAGTTGTACCGAATGAATCACGGCCATTCTTATCTTTGTCTGCGTGGTAATAAACGCCGGGTGAACGAACCAATTGTGAAACAATAACCCGTTCAGCACCATTAATAATGAATGTCCCTTGATCAGTCATTAATGGAAAATCGCCAAAGAATACATCTTGAGTCTTGATTTCGCCAGTCTCGTGATTGGTTAATTTCAGCTTAATGTGAAGCGGCGCCGAATAATTCGCCTCGTGTTCACGTGCCTCGTCGACAGTGTACTTTGGTGTTAACAATTGATAATCAACAAATTCTAAAGAAAGCTTGCCCTGGAAATCGTCGATTGGCATAATGCCGTCGAAGGTTTCTTTAAGTCCCTCATGTAAAAACCAGTTGTAAGAATTAGTCTGGATTTCAATCAGGTTCGGTAAATCAAGCACTTCTTTAATTCGTGCATAACTTCGTCGGGTACGGTGTTTTCCATATTTAACTAAATGTCCTGCCAAGTTTTTCACCTCTCCAAAATTCCGGAATCGAAATGTTACAGTTTGATTACAAATGCGCTTTTGGGCACATTTATCCGGGTTCAGGGCAAAAAAAATCCAAAAACAAGATCATCTTGCTTTTGGTTTTTTATGCAGGCCAACCCGGACAATAGATCGCGTTGACCATTTCGATTCACAACAAATACAGTTAAAAGAATAACAATTTATTAACTTAAAGTCAACCCTTTTGACTAGTGCGTGACGAATCGCAATTATTTTTTATCTTTAACCAGTGTTTTGGTTTCAGGTTTTTTAACTGAAATCGTAATTTGATTGTTTCGTCCACCAACTGTGACTGAATCACCAGGCACAATTTCTTTGGATAATAACTTGGCACTTAAATTATCTTCCAATTCAGTTTGAATTGCCCGCCGAATTGGACGAGCGCCGTATTCAGGATCAAATCCGCGTTTGGAAATAATCCCAATGGCAGTCTTGGTAATCTTAATGTCGATTCCTTGGTCATGAATTCGCTTGATAACCGGCTTAGCCATCAGGTAAACAATTTGATCAAGTTCTGCCTTCGTCAATGAGTGGAAGACAACCACTTCATCAATTCGGTTCAAGAATTCAGGACGGAATCGTTGTTTAAGGGCAGCTTGGATCGTGTCCTTCATGGCAGCGTAGCCTTCCTTGGCATCTTCTTGACCAAAGCCGACTGTCTTCTTGTCTCGAAGCGTTGTTGCCCCCAAGTTGGAAGTCATGATAATAACGGTGTTTCGGAAGTCAATCTTTCGACCCTTGGCATCCGTTAAGTAACCATCATCAAGAACTTGAAGCAACAGGTTAAAGACGTCTGGATGGGCCTTTTCAACCTCATCAAATAAGACAACCGAGTATGGCTTTTGACGAACCTTTTCAGTTAACTGGCCACCTTCATCGTAACCGACGTATCCAGGTGCTGAACCAATTAATCGACTGGTTGAGTACTTCTCCATAAATTCACTCATGTCCACTCGAATGATGTCTTCTTCTGAGCCAAAGACTGCTTCGGCAACGGCTTTGGCAAGTTCAGTCTTACCAACACCAGTTGGGCCGAGGAACATGAACGAACCAATTGGTCGGTTCGGATCTTTCAAGCCGCTTCGAGCTCGTCGAATTGAACGCGATACGGCAGAAATTGCCTCTTCTTGGCCGACAACTCGTTTGTGAAGAACTTCTTCCAAGTTAACCAAACGATCAGCTTCGGTACTGCTTAAACGCGTCACCGGAATCCCAGTCCACTCGCCGACAATTTCAGCAATGTCTTGAGCTGTTTCCTTGACTGGGTAATGAGCTTCTTCATTGGTATCATCGTCAGCATCGTCGTCACTGGCTAATTCATCTTGAAGTTTATTGGTTTGTTTTCGAAGTGTGGCTGCTTTTTCGTAATCTTGGGCAACCAGTGCTTCATTTAACTGTGACAATAAATCAGACAACTTTTTATGGTCATCAGCGACATCGGAATTTTGTAAGTGATCAATTCGGACTTTGGCCGCTGCTTCATCCATTAAATCAATGGCTTTGTCGGGTAAAAATCTGTCACTAATGTATCGGTTGGACAGGTTCACGGCCGCGTCAATTGCTTCATCAGTAATTTCAACGTGATGGTGTTGCTCGTACTTTGGCCGCAGTCCTTTAAGAATCTCAACGGTTTCATCAGTCGTTGGTTCATCAACCATAACCTTGGCAAATCGACGTTCCAAGGCGGCATCAGATTCAATGTACTTTTGGTATTCGTCGAGTGTGGTTGCCCCGATTAATTGCAGTTCGCCACGGGCCAAAGCAGGCTTCAAAATGTTGGAGGCATCAATCGCGCCTTCAGCACCACCGGCGCCAATCAAAGTATGCAGTTCATCAATGAAGAGAATGATATTGCCATCTTGATAAATTTCATCAATCACTTTTTTCAAGCGATCTTCAAATTCACCACGGTATTTGGTTCCGGCAACCAATGAGCCCATATCAAGCATCATTAAACGCTTTTTGGCCATATCACCAGGAACGTCGCCGTTGACAATTCGTTCTGCCAATCCTTCAGCGATCGCCGTTTTACCAACCCCGGGTTCACCGATTAAGACCGGATTGTTCTTAGTCCGGCGGGCCAAAATTTGGACAACCCGCTTTACTTCAAGGTCTCGGCCAACTGTTGGGTCGAGCCGATCTTGTCGGGCCATTTCCGTGAGGTCACGGGCCAGTGAATCGATGGTTGGTGTCTTTGAGTCGGCAGGCTTTTGTTGACGGCCACGCTGTTTGGAAGCCATGTTTGAGGCCATGGAGCCACCGCTGATACCCATTTTTCGTAAAGTTACTTTTCTAATTTGTGAAAGGTCCAGTCCCAAATTAATTAAAATTCGGGATGACAAAATTGTCTCGTCTGTCAGTAATGAAAGCAAAATATGCTCTGTACCAACTTTTGGGACACCATTTTTCTTGGCAAATTCGCCAGCTTGAGCTAAAACTTCTTTGGCTTTAGGAGAGTATGGCAAATAATCGTTGCTACTAAGATCCTTGAGGTTACCGTAGCCGGCAAAGCGCTCTACTTCTTCAGTTACATCTTCTGCAGTCACTGAGAACTGTTGAAGGGCTTTATAAGCAATTCCATTTGTTTCGATCAACAATCCTAACAACAGGTGTTCAGTTCCAATTGCCTGATGTTTAAATTTCTTGGCTTGTTCCTGAGCAATGGTCAAAACGTTCTTAGCACTTGGCGTAAATAAATTATTCATAGATACCCTCGCTTTCTATCGTTCATATCGCAGTCGATTCAAAATGGATACCATAATGTTGGCGCGTAAAATATCCGTTAGATCGCTG
>NZ_JAXGWW010000184.1:0-4156 GCF_040773105.1 Lentilactobacillus sp. | reverse complement strand
TGGTTAACGCCACCCTTTAGACCTGTCGCGTGAATCATAAATGGAACTTTCTGGAATTGTGCTAAATCATAATCGGTGATCGACTTCTTATGCAACAACTGAGCAATTGCAGGCCGATGGTTATTTGAAATACCATAGTGATCACCATAAACGACAATCATACTATTTTTCATCAACCCACTCTTACGCAGGTAACTCATAAATTCAGCAAACGCTTGGTCCAAATAATGCGCCGTTTGGACGTATGGATCGACGGTCTTGTCACCCGTCTTGGTTGCTGGAAAATCGGTGTTTTGTTTATCTAACAGATACGGATAATGGTTGGTTAAGGTAATCAGCTTCGCATAAAACGGTTGGGGAAGCTGCTGAATGTAATTTGCGGCATCCCTAAAGAAGATTTTATCTTTCAGACCATAACCGACGCTATACGACGGTTTGGTCTTGTAGTACTGGGAACTGAAGAAATAGTCATAGCCCCACGACTTGTAAGTGCTGTCCCGGTTCCAAAAACTGGGAACGTCACCATGGAAAGCCGCAGTTGTATAACCACGCTGGTCCAAAATAGCCGGTGCGGCCTGATACGTATTTTGCGCACCATAAGTCACCATTGCAGAACCCTGCGGTAAGCCATACAGGGAGTTTTCAAGCATCATTTCAGCATCGGACGTCTTCCCTTGGGCAACCTGATGATAGAAGTTGTCAAAACCAATGGTATTCTTGTTATGGAAGAACTTGTTCAGATTAGGCATAACTTCTCGGCCATCTACTTTATAGTCAATCAAGAATTGCTGGAAACTCTCCAAATGAATGATAAAGACGTTCTTGCCTTTTTCTTTGCCAAAGTACACCGGATTGGCCTTGGCCCGCGAGTGTTTTAGGTACTTCAAGATACTGTCCATATCGCTGGCTTTGGCCTTGGACCGGGTTGCCGATTCTTTTTGTGTTTGATAGGCATTGAATGCCGCATACTCATTAAGGCCAAGGTATTTAACGATGTAGTTATTATCAAAAGTCCGGGTCAACAGTCCGGAACGATCTGAGCTGGCCAGCCCATACTCACCACCCATTAAAATCAGCGACAAAACAGAAATTAAAAGTGCATAACGTTTCTTAAACGGTTCCGCATCAATCCTGATAATGTGAAATGCCAGCAAAATCACCAAGATAATAATATCCAGAAAAATAAAGAAGTCACTAAAATGAATAATTTCAGCCAGACTCTTGCCAAGATTATTCTGGACGTTGCCACTACCTTTGATGATCCCAAGCGATAGAAAATCCGAGAATTCCCGGTAGTAAACAATATTGGCAAAAATCCAAATTGTCTCCAGCGTATCAATAATCATCATTAGCCAATACGACAACCGGCCGCTGAAATAAAGGGCAATTCCAAGCGTCAGTAGTGCCGCAGGAATCGGATTAATTGCCAGGATGAATTCCTGAAGGCCGCCTTTCACCCCCAGTGTGAATTTAGTTTGATAAACGATGTACGTTTTAACACAAAACAAAATAACGACTAGTAAAAAGAAGCCGATCCTGGTATTTAAGAGATTTGAAAATCGATATTTCTTCTCCGTTAACATTCCTGTTCCTCCAAATATTTCTGAAAACCACACATTTACGCCGGCTTATCAGAATCATCAACTTTATCTGGTTTGAGCGCCAGAGCAAACGCCCCGGCAGCCATCCCAAAGTAGTACGTTAAAATCCGCCAAATGATCATCGCTAATACGAGTTTGCTGTTACTGGATATAAAGCTGTAAAATAGCGATTCAAAACTAAATTCAGCCCCTCCTGACCCTCCTGGAATCGGGAAGAGCGAAATGATCATGACGATCATAATGTGAAGACTGGTAACCATAATCACGTTGGCACCGGTCACACCCAGTGCCAGCATGATGAAATAGGGAATCAGATAATAAAATGACAGTTGAAAGAAAGTCAACACCACCACTTTTAACAGGAGCTTTGGCTGTCGCCCAATTCGGACACTTTCTTCAAACAGATTATCAATTTTGGCGTACATTGTATCCTGCATCGAATAAAATTTTTCATCCTTAACAAACCATTTAACCGGATGAAATAGCAGTTTAGCTAATTTTTTAGTGAATGTGGGCCAATACATGATTAATAACAGGCCGACAATGACAAAAAAATGAATCAAAAACCCAAAAAGGACAAATAATGCCAGAACCTGTAATCTACTGGCAACAAAGTGAAATCCGATCACCAAGCTGAAAAAAAAGTTAACCACAATCATTGCTTGATAGACCACAAATTTCATCAGCAGCACCGAACTGGCCTTACCGCCATCGATTCCGGTCTGAAGCATGACGATCAACTGGCCGGGCTGGCCGCCTGAAGAAAAAGGGGTAATCCCATTAAACAATTGCTCAACCAGTGGGACTCGTATGGCATCCTTGAATGTAAAGTGCTTGACCCGATTGGACACTAAGACCTTGGTAATCACGCCTTCGATCAAAAGGTAAAGACAAATACATAAAAAAGCAACCAATATCCACCACAGATTGAGGGTCAATACATCGTGAATTAATAAACTGAGTTTAACATCCCTCATTGAGTAGGCAATAATTGCAATTCCAATTATCACCATCGTCAAGAGCGTAATTTTATTATTTCGTGACATGATTAACCTTCCTTAGCTTGCTCATTATAAAAATCGTACCAAACTTTGGCTAAATGGTTTTCAGAATAACGTTCGCTGGCAATTTTTGTCGCAGCTTGCAACTTGGCCAACTTATCCGGATCCAAAAGAAGTTCATTGAGCTCCGTATTCATTTCAGACACGTTGGCTGTGGGGAGATAATAGCCGCTGATAATCGATTGGTAAAGGTCCAAGTCGCGCAGCATGACGGGTGTGTTCGTTGAAAAAGCTTCCAATACCGACATTGGAAAAAGCTCATTATAAGAAGGTAAAAGAAACAAGTCAGACATATTATAATACTGAACCATCTTTGAGCGCTCAATAATCCCCGGAAATGCCAAGTTGCTTGGTGGGTCCTTAACAATTTTTTCGAGTTCCGCATAGCCTTCGGTAATTTTTCCAAATGAAAAACCACCCGTCCAAATAAATTGGACACTGGGATTTTGTTTTGCCAGCTTGACGAAATCCAAAACACCCTTTCGAGTTTGGATCTGCCCGCTACCAAGAACGGTGAACCGTTTCGGATCGTAGCCATGTTTGACCCGCAATGACGCCTTAGTTGCAGCGTCAACCGGGTAAAATGTCTCTTTACTGACAAAATTTGGAATATACGTGATCCGCTCTTTGGGAATTCCGTATTGTTCCAACTTGGGAATAAACGATGGATTGACAACCACAATATGGTCCATCCGTTTATAAAAGGCGATCACATATTTATAAAAAATCGCTTTGAAGGGTTGTGGAATTTTGATGCTTCCCTCGAGTGTTTCAGGGATAAAATGAACATAGCCAATTTTTCGACCACGCTTTTTGGAAAATGTTGACAGATAAAAGCTGGGATTAATTGTATGATAGTGGCTAATATCCGCGGGGGCATAGCTGTTTATTTTGATTTTAAAGTCGTCAGGAAAGTGATCCTTTAGCATTCTCACGAGTTCCAAATAAGCACTGCCGACGCCTTGTCCTTTCACCTTATCTGCGGTTGAGAACATATTAATCTTTAACATACAAACTCCTTACAACAAAAATTTAATCAATATTGGTGGTCGCATCTTTTTGAAGTGCCTGTTCAACGACAACATCATGGTAAAAATTAATCACCCGCTTGCCGAAGGTCTCAGCAGAAATTGCGTTGAGCTTGGTCTTCAAAATTTGCTTGGCTTTGGGTGTTTCCACATCAATTTCGTGTTTCAGATACTGTGTCACAATTCCCACAAAATCATCGTCGTGTTCAAACGTCTGACCAAGTGTCTCAGTACTTAAAAGTCCGTTGGTGTAATCACTGGCACTGACGACGACCGGAAGTCCGGCCGCCAGCGCTTCAATATAGGTCAACCCCTGTGACTCCGATTTGGAAGTTGAAACAAAGACGTCGCAGGCCCGATAAAAGGCGTTGACGTGATCATTTTCAACCTCGCCGGTAAAGATTACGTGATCATCAAGCTGTTGATCATGCACCTGCTTCATTAGATCATCTTTCGCAGGGCCGTC
>NZ_JAXGWW010000183.1:0-4162 GCF_040773105.1 Lentilactobacillus sp. | reverse complement strand
TGGACAGCAAAAAAAATGACAACTCAAATGGTGCCAAATGAATTTTATCTTCGCCGGGTTCTTCAACCAGTTCACTGCCATTAGTAAAGGTAAGCTTTTGAACGGCCAGACCAAACTCGTTGACCCCATCGGACATATCAATCCGGCGGGCGTGCTGGTGACCGGACCCAAGCGTTGCGTATTTGGTGACATACGCTTTATCGTCATAAACGGAATGCCAGGTGAAATTGCGCGGAACAAAGACCGGATGAGCGCCGAGCTGCGGCCAGTCCATCGTCCGTGACAGGACATGGGCACCATCCACCTGACCGATTTGAAAAATACTTGTACACATTTGTTGACCCCCTCTTTAAATAAATCTTCAAGTCATTACTAAAAATTCGTGCAAATCTCCTAATGATAATTCATCAAAACGGCCGAAACGTATCGCGCTTGCTTTCATAAAATGGTAAACTCTTAATATATGGGCCTATTTAATACATACATATTTAGGGGACGAATTGATGAAGGAAACTATTTCAAAACTACACAAAAATCGCTTATTCACGCTGCTAGTATGGCTGATTATGACATTTATTGCAATTATAGTCGCTCCAAACGTTACGGATACGCTTCAATCATACAGTCAGCCAACTTACAGTCAATCATCGCAGCCGGCACAGGCGCAACAACTTCGCAAGGACTGGGGGTACGGTCTCGGCCAAGCTTCAACGGTTAACGTTGTCTACAATAACCCCAAGGGAAAGATTACCCCTCAGCAGCAGACAAAAATTGATACCGCATTGAACAAGTTAAAGCAGCACCAATCATTTTACAGCATCAAAAAGATTGTGACACTTAATACCAACGTCGCCGGCCAACAGCAATTGCTGTCAAAGGACGGATCCACTCAGATTGCGACCCTTGATATCGACGCCAAGAGTAACACCCTTCGCGTATTAACAAATGAACTGGTCAACGAGGTGAAGGTGTCAGGATTGCAGTCTTACATTACCAGTCCGGAAATCGTGCGGGATGTGAACAACGAAAAGACTGCCCAGGTGACCAACATTGTTTTAATCACTTTGTTTGCCGTCTCCATTTTGATTGTCGGCATTTATTTCCGTTCGTTGCTGGCACCGCTGATTTCATTTATCACCCTCTTTGCTTCGTTTGTGGTATCGTTCAGCCTTTCGACCATCCTCGCCAAACACTTCGGCTTTGCATACAATCAATATGTCCCGCTTGAAATTGGCATTGCGACCGTCGTCATTGGAACCATTTGGAATGTCTATATTTACCGAAAGCTCCGAAGCGTCTTGGCACTGCAGCGCGAGGCCCGTTACGCAACCAAACAAACAATCGATGACTTGCGGTTCCCGATCACAGTTGTCGGAAGTGCACTGGCCCTTATTTTTGCCTGCTGTGGCTTCATCAATTATGATCAATTGCAGTCCCTATGGACCCTTGGCGTGACCTACGTCGTCCTCATGTTGGCCACCTTAACGCTGAACGCAGTCTTTCTGGCAGCCTTGGGTGAAAGCCTCTTCTGGCCGTCCAATGCCCCACTTACAGCAATGAAATCACATTTCTGGACTCAGGCAACCGAATTTTCACTTTGGCAGCCAATTGCCAGCTTCCTGGTGGTTTTATATCTGACATTGCCGTTTATCTACTTCTATCACACAAGCTTGAACTATTCACCAATGACTAATGTGACCCAAACCAATCAGGCAGTCAAAGGTGCCCACGTCCTTCAAGCCCACTTCTCAGAAGGAAAAGCGACGCCCATCACCATTTATTTAAAGAATAACCAACCTTTGGATAACGAAAAGTATCTCCAGCACTTGGATCAATTAACCAGTAAATTACAGCATACCAAAGGGGTCAGCGCAGCTTATTCACTCACCCAGCCTAGCGGGATGCCGATTGAAAAGTATTACGTTTCCAATCAGTTACAGTCAATTGGCCTCAACGCCAAGCAGGCAACCGGCCAGTTATCTCAGGCATCAACCGGGATTCAAACCAGCGGCAGTAACCTTAACCTTTCAACATTGAAACAACAGGTTAAGGATATGCAACAACTGGTTAAAAAGAGCAATCAGATCGTCGAGGACAGTTCGAGCCTCGCTTCTCAAGTCAACAGCGTCGCCGCCAATGCAAGTGTGAGCGTTCAACAGGGCGCATCCAGGCGGGTTCGACTGTACCAACAAAAGATTAACGAGTTGAATCAGTCCCTTCAAAGTGTTTCGGCCGGTATCAGCCAGTTAAACGCTGAAGGATCGGTCATCCAAAATTACGGCCAAAACAGTGCCAACAACCTACAAAGCTATAGTCAACAAATCAGCCAGGTTCAAAAGCAACTTAAACAAGTTAGCAGCCAGGTTCACTCCTCAACTGATCAGTTAAATAACATTTACGATTACTTGAATGGATTACAAAAATCCGGTGCTGCCAACGTTTATTACATTACCAAAGCGCAGCTGGCCGACACTGATTTTCTCCAGACGATGTTGAACTACACCAGCCAGGACAAAAAGATTACCACGATTCAAGTTGTGTTGAAAAACGCCCCTTCAAGTAAGAACAATGTTCAACAGGTTAAAACGCTTGAAGACCAAGTCAGTCTTCAGCTTCGTGGAACGCCACTATCAGCTGACAAGGTCGCCTTTAGCGGTGAACCCGTTACCCAAGCCATTAATCAATCCAAGTACAGCCATCATTTTGTCACCTTATTGGCAATTGTCATTATTGGCATCTTGGCGACCGTCTTTATCGTCAGCCGTTCAATCTTACAACCACTTTACTGGACAGTCGCTTTCGTGATGTCTGCGGCCACCGGCTTTCAATTAACCTACCTGACCATGCATTACGTCACCGGCACCAACCAGTTTGATTGGCAGGTTCCAATGCTCGCAGTCAGCATCTTAACGGCTATTGCAGCTTGGCAAATTATCGCGTTGGGGCTTTCCTTCCGTTACACAGAATTATCGCTGCTGGAGTGGATTCGACCGACGATGGCAAGTTACGGTAAAATTGTTCGTTATATTTTGCTGGTCGTCATTGCCTTGGCGATCGGGTTAACCTTCGGCGCATCGTTTGCAATGATTGAAACTGCCCTAATCGTCATTTATACGGTTTGCGTTTATTACCTGATCTTGCCGATGATCGTTTCTTCAATGGGTAAGTTGGCTGTGACGTTACCAAATAAAAAGAATATTCTAAAGAATAAGTAATGAATTTATTAACTTTTATTTAAACTATTCATATTAAAATAATAAATTCAACTTTGAAATTTCAAAAATACAATCAAAAATGACACTCAATTCACTTTGGGTGTCATTTTTGATTGCTCACTTGTTTTTGCTTTCACAACGGTCTTTGTAAGCGATTATTCACATGCACCATGACGAATGTTTCAGCTGACATATGACTTTTAACTGCATTGCAAATAGTTTGTTACACGACTGCAACAATTCATTGGTAAAGTTAGGGTTGTACATTTGATAGGGAGTTGTTGATAAAAGATGAAATTACATACAAAAATATTATTAACCTTAGTTGCACTTTTCACATTGTCATTCGCCGGTTTTGAAGATGCTCAAGCATCAAAAGCCGCTGACACAGACGTTTCATATTCAGCAGTATATAAAGTTGCTAAGCAAAACCTTGGTAAGCCTTATGTATATGGTGCTACCGGTCCTTCAGCATTTGATTGCTCCGGCTTTACCAGCTACGTTTATAAGAAAGCTGCCAGCGTCACGCTACCACGGACTGCTCAAGCACAATATAACGCAGGCCAAAAGGTTTCATACAAGAACTTACAAAAAGGCGACTTGGTCTTCTTTGGTTGGAGTGCCGCATCAATTTCTCACGTTGGTTTATACATCGGCAACGGTAAGATGATCGATGCTCAAAACCGCGGTGTGATTACTGAAACAGTTAAAGCACCATGGTGGAACTACGTTGGTTCTGCTCACGTTGTTAATTTTGACAGCGATAATGATACCGACGATTAATATCTAAACACATATAACGACAATTCAAATAACTATCACCTAAAGAGGCTGGAATCGATTTGATTCCAGCCTCTTTTTGCGTATATTGGAAGTAATAATACCCTACGAAAGGAGTTCCACCATGAAATATGAAGCCAAGTCACCTTTGGCCGCTGATATTGGTG
>NZ_JAXGWW010000182.1:0-4193 GCF_040773105.1 Lentilactobacillus sp. | reverse complement strand
TGCCAAGAAACTGAAGTCTGGCAACGTTGTTTTGGTAACCAAAAATACCCAAAATAATAAAACGAACACGGGAAAAATCACGGCCAAATTTCATTTAAAGCCGATGGTTGTTCAAGCTAAGTTAAATAATGTCAGTGGTTTAGTCAAAAATTACGACTACTTCATTGAGGGTCGGACCGTTTATATTCATGCTGATAATAATTGGTCCAAACAGGTCTTACCAAAGAATAGTCCATTGATTACAAGTGTTCGCCGCCAAATGACAGCCAGTGCTGCCGTCAGGGCGATGGATTATTTAAAAAATGACCTCAAGCTGCAGAAGACCAAAACATCAGATGTTCTGTCTTATACTGGGGCTGGCAAACTGGGCTCGATGGTTGCCAAGAAGATCATTTTGGCGGAAGCCAACCATAGTGAAAGCACAAAAAATGCCCTTCAGAACGTTAAGATTACGAAGTTTACCTATAAGTACACGTTAGACAACAAGACGCACTTGCCACAGAGCACTTTTATTTATATGCAGTATCAGGATAAAAAGTCTAAGAAGTCAATTTCTGAACAAATTGATGGAACTTATACCAACGTTAACCGCGTTAAGGTGTTTAAGGTGCCCGAAAACATTAAAAATAACGCTCCAAGTGCCAATCAAGTCAATGAGTAACCTATCATGGAGATGATAAGTTTTATCTGTATTTAATGTGACGCGGAATTGCCAGCATGGTTAAACCTTGGTAAAGGTTGTCGGGTCAGTCAATCAGAATTACTGATTAGGGCTACAATATGACCAGCAATTAAAATTTAGGAGATAACCGGATATGGATAATACACAGACCTTGACCGACCAGTATCCACAAGTAAAAGAAATGATGGCTAAAAAGCCGATTTTTTGGAAGAATCCAGACTATGGGAAATCTGCTGACCTTCCTTTTTCTAAAGAAGAGATATTTGATGCGGTTGCCCGCTGGGATCGTTTTGCGCCCTTCATTGAGGCGGCTTTTCCCGAAACTGCTAATATGCATGGCATCATTGAGTCGCCACTGATTAGATTGGACAAGATGAAGCAGTTATTTAATCAGGATCATCAAACGGCTATCGCTGGCAGCCTTTTTTTGAAGGCAGATAGTCAACTGCCAATCTCTGGATCAATTAAATCCCGTGGTGGTATCTATGAAGTGCTGAAATTTGCTGAACACGTGGCTTTGACAAAGGGCAATCTCAAGCCGACTGATAACTATGCAATTTTACGATCACCCAAGTATAAGCAGCTTTTTGCCCAGT
This sequence comes from Lentilactobacillus sp., assembly GCF_040773105.1. Lineage (NCBI taxonomy): Bacteria > Bacillati > Bacillota > Bacilli > Lactobacillales > Lactobacillaceae > Lentilactobacillus > Lentilactobacillus sp. The sequence goes on along the minus strand of NZ_JAXGWW010000182.1, from coordinate 2,915 downwards.
ATGGTGTCATGGTTGCCTCAACGGGGAATTTGGCGTTAAGCGTCGGGATTGCGGCCTCAACATTTGGTTTCAAGACAACCGTCTATATGTCACGGGATGCCAAGGAATGGAAAAAGGCCAAGTTAAGGGCTAATGGTGTGAATGTCGTTGAGTTGGACACTGATTTTTCATCTGTTATTCCAAAGGCCCGGGAAGCTGCGGCCAAAGATGATCAGATTCATTTCATTGACGACGAGGGGTCCCGAGACCTGTTCATTGGTTATGCAGTCGCGGGTGTTCGCCTGAAAAAACAACTTGATGATTTAAATATTAAAGTCGATCAGAACCATCCGGTTGTTGTTTATTTACCAGCCGGCGTTGGTGGAAGCCCAAGTGGCGTTACGTTTGGGCTAAAAACAATTATCGGCGAAAATATTCATGCCATTTTCTGTGAGCCGACCCACGTGCCGTCAGTGACTTTGGGGATGATGACCAAGCTGAACAACGAGATTTCAGTCTTTGATATTGGCTTAGATGGCAAGACTGCTGCCGATGGTTTGGCCGTTGGAAGGCCCTCTCGAATCGCCGGCAAAGTCATGCGAACCCTTTTATTTGGCAGCACGACTTTCCAAGACCCCACAATTTACAAATACGAGGCCCAGTTAATGGATACCGAGCATATAACCGTTGAACCATCAGCTGCTGCAGGCTTTACCGCCATTGAACGGGCAATTACAGAAGTGCCTGATTTCAATTCGGAAAACGCCACTCATATTGTTTGGGCAACTGGCGGCAGTATGATGCCAGAAAGCGAACGCCGTGTTGACCATGCTAAAGGAGAAGCACTCCTAAAATCGTAAAGTCATTGTTAATTAAAAACTCAAATCAAAAAGGATGGTCCAAGAAATCGCTTGTGTACGACTTCTTGAACCATCCCTTTTAGTTTGCAAAATTCAATTTGGATTTATTTAAGATTAATAAAAGTAAAATAATGCAGCCGATAAGGCCAAATCCCATGGAAAACGTCCAAGTTTGAACCAGCCAGCCAGTGAGTGGGAATAAGACAATCATTGAAGCTGAAAACAAAACGCTCGCAACACTCAGCAGGGTTGCCCGCTGCTCTGAGTCAATGAGTTCATTGTAATAACTGCTAAAAATTGGCTCAATTAAGGCGCCCAGTAATTGCGAGGTTAAAAACAGGACGGTCAATCCCGGAATCCAGTTAAACCAGCTCAGTAGTAATAAGCAGACGAGCGCAGCGCCTAAACTCATGACCAGAGTTGATTTTGACAATCGTTTTTGGATCCAGGGAGTCAATTTGATTCCGATTATATCCATTCCCGCTGAGATGACCATCAGTAGTGAAATGAGGGTGCCAGAGAAATGGTGCGTTTCCATTAACGATTGAAAGTAGAAAAAATAACTGGTACAGACACCGTCAAAGAGTGCCTGGAAGCCCATCAAGCCACGAAGTTGACGGTTGTTTTTTAAGGTGCGATAGGCCATGATTACAATTGTCCGGATGGTTTGTTCCGGGGCTTCCACTGATTTGGGAATCCTTGGTTCCTGCATCAACAAGACGGTAATCAATCCAAATACACCAATGATAATTGCCACGACGTAGGTCAGCTCAAAGTGCCAGTGAACCAGAAAGCCGGCAATAACGACTCCGGAGGTTTGGGAAAATTCAATGGCGACATTGAGATTACTAATCACTTTTGGGAATCTATCGGTAAGCTTTGGTGCCACCAACGAATCATACATCAACGCGTCAATCGTCCCTGATTGGAGGTTGTAAGAAAGCGCGCTAAGGACAAAACTTAACGCAAACAGCCAAAAACTATCGGCCATCAAAATAATAACCGCCGATAGAATCGCTGCGATTCTGCCCCAAAACAGGGAAAAGCGATACGAAAATCGATCCGCCAAGACACCTGACGGAACTTCGAAGAGAAAGCTGGCCACGTGAAAGATACTCTCACAAAGACCAATTTCAACGAGGGTTAATCCTTGCATCTGAAGGTAGATGACCCACAGCGAAGTAATCCCAAAGAAAGAAAAAAATGTGTATGTGTAGCCTTTCGCGATGGTACTTGGATATTTATTTTTCATGATAACGCACTCCAGTTACGATGAGCACGGCCAGACGGGTTATTTGGTACCGGTCCGTTTGGTAGCGTGCCAAGTTTCGACTATGACTGAAGTGCGTTGAACTCTATAATGCTGTGTTGCAGACTAATCCAAGCCAGCATGTTGATCATTCCTTTTTTACTGAAAGATGTTGGTAAAAGTATATGCCTTATTGATCCAGCAGACAACTTAAGGTGATCCGATCATTTTTTCTTGAAATCCAACAAGCCGCTCATTCCCAAAACAATCCCCACAAATGTGAAGAACGTCCCGGTTTTAAATCCGGATAAGGCATCAATTGCCAGGCCAAAGCCTAGTCCGAGGGCCAGCCCAAGCCAATGGGTCTCGTGATTATAAACGGTCTGTGTCCGATTGCTTTTTTGCGTAGATTTATCCATGAGAATCCCTCTTTTCGGATATGAGCAGCTTAATCGACGTTCCAAACTTCTTCGGCAATGTCTCGAACGAGCTTTAACTTAGCCCACTGTTCCTGCTCGGTCAGCTTATTGCCTTCCTCAGTTGAAGCAAAGCCGCACTGAGTTGAAAGTGCAAGGTTTTCAAGTGGTACTTTGGCACTGGCTTGGTTGATACGATTAATGACGGCATCTTTATCCTCTAATTTTGGTGCCTTGGACGTAATTAATCCGAGAACAATCCGCTTGTTCTTGTCGCCATTCCAGATCCTATCAAGCGGCGTGAAGTCACCGGCCCGCTCGCTGTCGTACTCAAGAAAAAGGCCGTCGTAATTTAACTGACCGAGGTAGTCGGCAATCCCATCGTAGCCGCCGGAAAATAGAAAGGTTGAT
>NZ_JAXGWW010000181.1:0-4194 GCF_040773105.1 Lentilactobacillus sp. | reverse complement strand
GCTTCCTAGGCATAACTACGAATAACTTTCCGAGCTTTCAGCTCAAAAAGTCATTCTAGGTTATGCTACGCCGGCCATGAAATGCCAAGCCTCTTTGGCGGAAGCAAACCCGCCTTTTGGCACACTCCGTTTTTTAAAATAGTAAAAGCGGCAATGAACGATCCGTCCATTGTCGCTTTTGCGTTTACCACTTTAAGGATAACTTAAAGCGTTGAAATATTATTCAACTGCTTGTTTTGGCGATTTGATCCGCTTGTAAAATACCCAGTAACTCCAAATGAAGTAAACCAGAACAATTGGCAGGATCGTAAACGTCAAAATTGTCATCAGGTGCAGTGTATATGGTGAACTTGATGCATTTTTAATTAAAATTGAGTTGGCACTGTTGGTCGCAATCATCACTCTTGGGAATAAGCCGTTGAAGATCAAGACAACGATACTGATCAGTGATAAACCACTGGCAATAAATGATGCCCAGTCATGACTGGATTGTGCGCCCCACCATGCAGCCAATGTGAAGATAACCAAGGCAATTAAGATTGACCAGGTTGAAACTGGCTTACGTGTGAAGAAATCAGTGGTTAAGTAAAGCAAAATCACAAAGACAACTTCACCGGCAAGTAAGACAGGGTAAAGGATTTTACTCCATTTTTCAGCCCGTTCTCTTAATTCGCCACTCGTCTTTAATCTTAAGAAGTTCAAACCGTGGATGAAGCAAAGCAGTGAAACTGCGACGCCACCGACGATTGAGAACCAGTTAACGTAAGTGGTAAACGTCCCATAAATGTCGCCGTTCTTATCAATCGGAACGCCTTCAATCATACTGGTGAACATCATCCCAAATAAGAAAGCAGCACAGAAGCTACCAATGGTTGATGCCCACTCCCAGAAGTTCCGCCATTTTTCCGTCTGCATGTTCGCACGGAATTCAAACGAAACGCCTCTGAAGATTAAAGCAACCAAGATCAAGAACAAAACGATGTAGTAGCCTGAAAATAGTGATGCGTACCACATTGGGAATGATGCAAACATGGCACCACCGGCAGTGATTAACCAAACTTCATTTCCATCCCAGTGCGGTCCGATGGTTTGGATAACGGTATCACGTTCTGCCCGGTTCTTGGCAAAGAATCGAACTGACATCCCGATACCAAAGTCAAATCCTTCCAGGAAGAAGAAGCCACTAAATAACACACCAATTAACAGAAACCAGATAAATTGATAACTAGTCATTATGAGCCGCCCCCATTTCATATGGATCTACCTTTTTAGCATCATCCTGGGGTTCAGTTGAATATCCATCAGTCAAGACTGAGTCGGGACCTTGCTTGAGAACACGGTGACTCAAGATAACCATGACTGCTCCTAATGAAGCAAATATCAAGAAGTAAACGATATTGGTGAACATCAAACTTGCCACGGTAGACGTTGGCGAAACCGCATCGGCGATTGTCAACAAGCCGTAAACAACCCATGGATAACGACCGAATTCAGTGACGAACCAGCCGCAGGTATTAACGATAAATGGAAGCCATACCATCAGTCCCATCAAATATAGGAACCAGCGTTGTCTCATAATGGTCTGAGACTTCTTACGGTTGAACCACAGGCCAATGATGGCAACTAAGCCAAACAATCCTGCAGAAATTGCCATAATTCTGAAGCTCCAGAACAATGTCTTGGTTGGAACATAGTAATTCTTGGTTTGATCGTTCTTGTTGTACTTAGCCTTTAATTCTTTATTGACCGTCTTTTGACCCTTAAACGTCCCGTTTAAACTGTGATGACCCAAAATGTTTAAGGCGTATGGAATCTCAATTGACCAAGTCTTCTTAGGACCGTTGAATCCGGCAGCTAATGCCCAATCACCTTTGTCCGTTGAATTCTTGTAGAGACCTTCCATTGCGGCAAACTTCATTGGTTGGTTATTAATCAGGTAACGGGTTTGTGTATCACCTGACCAAACGGAACCTAAGCAGGCACAAAGACCAATAATCAATGAAACCTTCATGGATTTACGATAGAAGTTCTCATGATCCTTCTTAAGTAAACGCCATGCAGAACATCCTGCAACAACAAATGCGGCCGTTAAGAATGCACCGAAGATAACGTGTGGGAATTCATTCCACAGTTGACGGTTCATGATAACAGCAGAGAAGCTGGTCATTTCAACCTTGTGTTGAGCTGCGTTCATCGCGTAACCAACGGGGTTTTGCATAAAACTGTTGGCTGCTAAGATCCATAAAGCGGATAAAGTTGAGCCAAATGCTGTCAGCCAAATGAATAAACAGTGAATGGTTTTGTTAAACCGCTCCCATGTAAACATCCAAAGACCGATAAAAGTTGATTCAAGGAAGAAGGCGGCCAAAGCTTCAATTGCAAGTGGCGCTCCGAAGATGTCCCCCATGAATCGTGAATAATCTGACCAGTTCATACCAAACTGGAACTCTTGAATAATACCTGTAACAACACCTACAGCAAAACTAAATAGGAAAATCTTCCCCCAGAATTTTGCCATATTTTTGTATGTTTCATCCTTGTTAATAACGTAGACCGTTTCCATAATTGCGACAATAAAAGCTAAACCAATAGAAAACGGTACGAAGAAGAAATGAAACACCGTGGTCATCGCAAACTGAAACCGCGACAAACCAAGCATCGTAATGCCAATATTTAACATTGTTGTATCCCCCCTTACTAAATATTAATGAGTTATCCTCATATACCCCTATTGTATATAGAAATAGGCCAACATTCAAATTAAAATGCTAAATAATTATCTAAAAATATGCATAATCTGGTACGCCAAGGGTCACAAATGAATAAAAAACCTGTAACCGTCTTCAATTCAGCGTTTCTCACACCTTAAAGTAAAAAATATTCACTTGTGAAATTATTGCAATGGCTTTCATTAGACAATTGACCACCACCCATTTATAATAATGGTGATAAGATTAGTTTATGCTATTATTGTATTTTGTTTATTAAATCAATCTTATTTTTCAGCTATTTTTAAAGGGGGAAATATCCATGACAAAGAATATCGTCGTTGTTGGTGCCGGTTTTGCCGGTGTTTACGCCACCAAACGGCTTGCTAAACATTTTAAGAGTAACGCTGACGTCCAGATTACGTTGATTGATCGTCACTCTTACTTCACTTACCTGACCCGGTTGCATGAAGTTGCCACAGAACGTGTTGCACCAAGCAGTGTAGAATGCGACTTGCAACGGATTTTTCACAAGCAAAAGAATGTCCAAATTGTGACGGACAACATTTCCGAAGTTGATAAGGAAAATAAAAAGGTCATTGGTGAAAATGGCACCTACCCATTTGATAGCCTGCTGATCAGTATGGGTGGTGAACCCAACGACTTTGGCACTCCCGGTGTTAAAGAAAATGGCTTCACACTTTGGTCAATGGAAGATGCGCTGCAGCTTAAAGAACACATCCGAGAAATTATTGCCCGAGGTGCTGTTGAACGAGACCCAGAGAAACGAAAGGCAATGTTAACATTGGTTGTCTGTGGATCCGGGTTTACCGGTGCTGAAACGATTGGTGAATTAATCGACTACCGAAAAGTTTTGGCAAAAGATTACAAGCTTGATCCGAGTGAAATTAAAATTATTTTGGTTGAAGCTGCACCAACGATTATCAACATGCTTGACCGAACCAACGCCGCTCATGCTGAAGCTTACATCAAGAAAAACAACATCGAAATCCGCAAGTCATCAATGATTACCTCGGTTAACCCGGACAGTGTTGACATTAAGGATCAAGACTCCATTGCAACCAACACGTTGATTTGGACCGCTGGTGTTAAAACCAATCACACTGCCGACAGCTTCGGAATTGATGCTGGCCGTGGTGGTCGTTTGGTTACCAATCAATACCTTCAAGCTAAGGGCTTTGAAGATAAGAGTATTTACGTTGCCGGAGATGACGCCAACGCCACTGAACAGGGTGCTGAACGTGCCGTTCCACAAACTGCTCAGGAAGCTGAAAATGAAGCAATTGTATCAGCCGAAAACATTGCAGCTGACATTGAAGGCAATCAGAACTACACCGAATTCAAGGACAAGAATATGGGCTTCACGGTATCATTTGGTGCCTACTATGGCATTGCCCAAGTCTTTGGCGGCAAACGTGTTCGTGGCTGGCTGGCAACCATCATGAAGCACGGAACCAACCTGCTT
>NZ_JAXGWW010000180.1:0-4210 GCF_040773105.1 Lentilactobacillus sp. | reverse complement strand
TCTAATGGCAAGTACTCCAATTTTTCCAGCTACTCCTAAAGTATCCTGGGGAAAACTCATAGATGATAACATCAATTATGACGGGACCGGTGATGTTGTCGAGCTTTTTGTAGCAGGAGAAAATGGATCCCGAATTGACATGATAAAGGTAAAACCCCTTGGAACCAATGTCGCAACAGTCATGCGTCTTTTTGTGAATAACGGAAGTTCACCGACGACTCCATCGAATAATTCCCTCATCTTCGAACTCACCCTTCCTGAAACCACTGCTTCTCAAATAGCTTCGCTCGCTGAGTATCAAGAGGTTTTGGACTTTGCCATTCCAGCCGGATATAAACTCTATGGTTCTTTGGGAACGGAAGTAGCAAGCGGATACCAGGTAACAGTATTTGGTGGAGATTATTAATGTCAATTTTTTATAGCTTCCCAAAAAAATATCACAAGTCTTTTAAGGTTACTCGAAGAAGGCCGGCTGATATTCGATTTTCTGAGAGCTATAACTTTCCAGTTTTAAACTATGCTGATTATTGCGGAGATACGGTTATTCGTGCCTATCGGGATTTAATCATTGATGAAGGCATTACCGTAACAACTGATAATCCATGCAAGGGATTATATATTTATTGTGATGGTGATTGTATCATCAACGGAACTTTATCGATGACTGCACGTGGCGCAAAATTTGACCCTTCTGGAGTTGATGTTGGTTGTCGTCCAAAAGGAGAGGCGTTTTGCTCGATTGAGGTTACCTATCCTTATAACATTGAACAATTAGAAGATTATATTCGAAAATATATTAATTCAATTTCTGAATTTGGTATTCCAACGATGGCTTGGCCGTCATATTTAATTAACAATATTTATTCAATTCCTTTGGGTGAAGAAGACTTGGCGGCAATTCCAGCAGTTGGTGCAGACGGAGCTCCTAAAATAACGCAAGCAAATAAAAATGTTACGGGACAAGCAGGCTCAAATGGTACAAATAGACAATCTGGCGGTGGCGGTGGCGGTGGCGGTTATCAAAATAGTTCACGAGGCGGAAAGGGAACGGCATACTCAGGAGGAGCTGGAGGTGGCGGTGGCGGTTATAGTTACGACCCTACTCCAAACGATATAGGAGGAGCTGGGACAGATGGTTGGCATCCCACAAGTTCTACGCAAGGTGGTGGTGGTGCTGGGAATCCAAATGGTGCAGGAGGAATTAAAGTAGCTGATGGAACTGGCGGATTAATAATTTTAGTTGTTCGTGGAAACTTAACAATTGGAGCAAATGGAATAATTGAGTCGAAAGGAATAGATGGAAATAGTGGAAAAGGAACAACTGACTATGGTTCTGGAGGTGGAGGCTCTGGAGGAGGAAGCATAAATATTTTTTACCAAGGAACTTATACAAAGACTGGTCAAGTCCTTGCAACTGGAGGAGCTGGAGGTCTTAAAAATTCAAGTACAAATTCAAGAGATGGTGGAAAAGGCGGAGACGGCTGTATAACTGAGCAACAGATTTAATTTATTTTAATCTTCAATTCCTTCTTCAAAAGGTGAACCATGAAAAAAAACATTCCGATTACTTTTCCTATCCAACAAGAAAGCTCGGAAGGCTTAACTTGGGCTGAATTTAATGATACCACTTGGAGCGAATTTAACTTATTCACCTGGATGGATATACGAGAAATTTTCAAACAGTATCTATTATTTTCGATCCAAATCATCAAAAGCCTTTCTCACAACCTAAACGTCTTTATCAAAAAAACCTTCTCGGTGAGGTGATATATGTTTCAACTTGATGTCGGGGTGGAACTCGATTTTGTTTGTTATGACGAAGTCGGAGAAATTTTAGACCTCACCAATGCAACAAGTGCACATTTGTTCATCAAGCGGGGGAATGAGATTTTAAAAAGAACTGCAACCATAAATGACGACCGAACAACCGGAATCATAACTTACGTTATAACCGACGGAGACTTAACGGTGGGTGACTTGAATTATCAATTGCAAGTAGCGGTTGACTTTGCTAATGGTGCTCACATTAGTAGTTCAATCGTAGAGGCTCACGTGGCCGAACCCTTGGAGGCGGATTATGTGGAGGAATAACAATGGCTGACGTAATAACCGACATTCTAAAGCTGGTTAAATCCAGCGATGATTCGACCGACAAGGGGAAACTGGCAAAAGATTTCTCTGAGAATATGCAAAAAATAGACGACTTTGCCGGAAAACAAGCCTACGTTCATACCCAAAGCGTGCCCTCAGCAACCTGGACAATTAACCACAACTTAGGCCGGAAACCCTCGGTAACGATTGTTGATAGTTCTGAAAAAGTTGTATTTGGAGATATAACTTATGTGACCGATAACCAATTGACCGTTTCGTTTAGTGCAGCTTTCGGTGGGAAAGCATATTTGAATTAGCGAGGTGAAATAAATGCCTGACTTTTTAGCTCCAATAAATTTGAATAAAAATGAAATGCAAAATATGAGGCTTCAAAATTTGGCTTCTGCTCCTGAAAATCCGGTTGAGGGGCAAGTTTATCACAATACGACCGACCATAAAACCTATGCCTATAACGGTACTTCCTGGGTTGAGATGGGGGGCGGCGGAACCGGTGATATGACTAAGGCGGTTTACGATACCGATGAAAACGGCATTGTCGATAAGGCGGAAACGCTTGATGACGGGGCCGGGAATACCGCAACCGCTGAAGACGTAAAAGACGCAGTAAGTGCAAGCCATACCCAGAATACCGATACCGGAACGACTTCAGGAACCTTCCAGCTTGATTCTGGAAACTCTGGCCCCAAGTTAAAAAACAATGCCGGTGAGGTACAACTTCGGAATGCCGCCGATGATGGCTATGCGGATTTGAGGTGTAAAAACCTAAAAGTTGACGGGACTACAACCATTGTCGATTCTGAAACGGTTACGCTGGCCGATAATATTTTAGAACTCAATTCAAATATTACTGTTCACGGTCAAAACGATGACGGCGGAATTGCAGTTAAAAGACTTAAAGATAACGACTCCGACCGTGCCGATGCCGAGATGTATTTTGACAATACCAACGGCGTTTGGAAAGTAAAAGACGGCGCAACCGATGACCTACAGACTCATCAGGTAGCAAGAAAATACAGCGTTGCGATAGGGAATGGCGCTGATACAAGTTTGGTTGTCACTCACAATTTGAATACTCGAGACGTAACCGTAACCGTAAGAGAAACCGGTTCTCCGTATGCTGTTGTGTTTCCAGATATTGAAATGACCTCAGTTGATACCATTACCGTGAAATTTGCTACCGCTCCAACCGAAAACCAATACACTGTCACGATTGTGGGGTAACTTATGAAGTTTCTTGGTTCACGTCCAACTCATCAAAATGTTAATTTAGTCAAAGCTGATGATCCAACCGTTCATACCAAAGATACTGATCAGTATTTGGATAAAAATGGGGTTAATGAAGTTTCAGCAACTGATGTCAAAGATGCTGTCAGTAAAAAACACACCCAAAATACCGACCAGTATCTTGATTTTGGCGGAGCCAATCAGGTCGCTGTTGGTGATGTCAAAGATGCAGTAAGTAAGAAACATATCCATAGTAACAAAGACTTATTAGATACTTATACACAAACTGAAGCCAACTTAGCCGATGCTGTTACCAAACGGCACACGCAAGGAACGGATACTACCCTCGGAACAATGACCGCTGATATTGATATGAACTCTCATAAAATTACCAACGTTACTGACCCCACCTCAGCACAAGACGCTGCGACTAAGAATTATGTAGATACGCACGGTATTGCCCTCGACCAAGTCGTTTTGGGTTCACAGATATTAGGATAGGAGGATAAATAATGGCAACTTTTACTAAAACTCTTTTAAGCGGTTCCACAAATGGGAAAGCCATATTAGTTAATGCTACGACTTCTCCTGGCACAACTATTCACACGGCGGTTACAGGCACTTCATCACTCGATGAAATATGGCTTTATGCAGTAAATAGTTCAAACTCTGATGTTAAGCTTACCATCGAATGGGGTGAGACAACTGCCCCTAATGGGAATATAGAATTAACCATCCCAGGAGAGTCAGGACTGATACTTGTGATACCAGGATTATTGCTTCAAAATTCATTGGTGGTAAAGGCATTTGCATCTACTGCAAACGTAATTTGTATTCACGGTTATGTCAATCGAATAGGGTAAACAAAATGATA
>NZ_JAXGWW010000179.1:0-4222 GCF_040773105.1 Lentilactobacillus sp. | reverse complement strand
GTCCGTCACTCTTTTGGAACAGTGGTATAATCATTTTCGTAGGCATTAACCCCTCTAATGCCTATGCATTCGAACATTCATCTGAGTATTTATGAATGGCCTCATACTTATTGTTCATGCATTCCCCCTCAATATGTATGATACCGACAGATACTCGAGGCTGGGACAAAAGTCTCAGCTCACGCAAAAAAGCTTCGGAAATTAATTTTTTTCCGAGGCTTTTTTGCATTTTATGTAGCACAGAGAATTCAACTCTGCTATTCTTAAATCGACGAAAACCCAAGGATAGGAGTGAATCTCTATGTACAGACATTATAACAATAACCAGACCAGTTTAACATTGCCATTAGAAATTTCAATTTCAGAAACGCACATTGTCCGCGCCATCAGTGCTTTTGTGGACACGATTCCATATAAATTAGTTTATGGAGAAGAGTCAGCCTTTGGCCGACCACAATATTCACCGTTGATGATGCTCAAAATGATGTTATTTGCTTACTCACGGAAAGTGTTTTCGGGACGGAAAATTCAACAAATGGCCGAGGAAAACATTCCGATGAAATGGTTAATCGGTGACCCTGACATGGTTCCCAGTTACCGGACAATCAATCGTTTCCGGACTGATCCACAAACCACCAAGCTAATAGCCCTCATGTATCTGCAGTTCCGACAATCATTGATTGATAACAATCTGTTAAGTGATGAGGCAATTTTCATTGATGGCACTAAAATCCTTGCCGATGCCAACAAGTATTCATTTGTCTGGCGAAAAAGCACGGAAAAATTTGAAAGTAAGTTGGATCAAAAAACACGAAACTTGTTTAAAGACCTGATTCAAAACAAAGTCAATCTAGCAGTGGAAAGCGAAATGGATCCGACGGATCTTCAGACGCTTGAAGCTGAAGTAGACGCATTGGACACAGAGATTGACGAATTAGATCAGCAAATCAAAACCGAAAAAGTGATTCCCGGTGGTTCACCACGTAAACAACGCCGGCGTAAACTAAAACATCTCCGGCATCTAGTAAAAGATGAATACTTACCTCGTAAACAAAAGTATCGCCAATATCATGAATGGTTTGGTGATCGGAACAGTTTCTCTAAAACGGATCATGACGCCACTTTTATGCGGATGAAAGAAGATCCGATGCAAAACGGCCAGTTGAAGCCAGGGTACAATCTGCAAATTGCCACTCAATCACAATTCGTTCTCTATTACCAAGTTAATCAACGTCCTACGGACCAACGTACTTTAATTCCATTTTTAAAAGCGATGAACTTCGCACAAACCCCAGTCAACTATATCGTTGCCGATGCGGGCTACGGCAGTGAGCCAAACTATCAATTTGTTAAAGAGAAATTGGGTAAGATCCCCTTGATTCCTTACACCATGTATCTGAAAGAACAATCGAAGAAATATCGCAGCGATCTTAGCAAAGTGATGAACTGGGAATATCATGCCGAAGAAGATTACTACGTGGATAATCACCACATCCGCTTTTCATATCACGGCATGAGCCATCGAACTGATAAAAATGGGTTTACCCGCGACTTTAAAGTTTATCGGGCCGACGATTACGATGACCCCGAAGGGTATTATTGGTCGACCACCCGTATGGGTAACCAACGAAGAATTAACATCAATCCCCATTGGGAATCGCAAAAAGCATACGTTCGTGAACAGCTTTCAAGCCCAGAGGGCAAGGCCATTTTCGCTAAGCGAAAACTTGAGGATGAGCCAGCCTTTGGTAACCTGAAGGCAAATTTGCGTTTCCGTCGATTATCGGTACGTGGATTAAGACAAGTAAATAATGAATTAGGAATTATCTTGATGGCAGCAAATATGAATAAATTGGCCAAAATGATGGCCAATTTAAGTCATATTTTTGGTTGGATAGAAAAACTGAGCCACATCTTCCAGAAAAAATGGAAAATGCGGCTCAATTTATTTGTCGGCGGGACTTATGTCCCAGCCACTTTTTTGATGTCATGAAATAAGTGGCAGTAAGACTGACTGAAATTGAAATGTGACAAAGTATCCAACTGAAATGAATGGGACAAATGGAATCTTTGAGTCCTTGGGCCATGGGGCAACAATCAAATAAACGAGTGCGGCAATGCAGGCAATAAACGTTGTCCATAATAAAAATAGGACACTTGAAATTAACCACAAGCAAAAGTAAATATCCAAATCGCCAGCACCGACCCAGTGCTTTTTCTGATTAATCAGTTGAACAACAAGGTAGATTACAAAAGCAGGACCAATTTGTGTGAGGGGATGGGCAATTAGCAACAAACAAATACAAAATAATCCAAGGATTCCCCAAGTCGGAACCTGCTTTTGGACCAAGTCGAATGAACTTAGAAACGCCATCATGATCAATGACAACATGAACGGTAAATTTGTGTGTTGAATGTTGAGTGAAGCTAACGCGATACCAAGCATCAACTCGTTGAAGAAAAACGTTGCTGATAAAGATGACTTGCAGTACCGACACTTTCCTATTAAAATAATGTAGCTGAGCACAGGAATGAGATCATAAGCAGCTAATTGCATCTGACAAGTGTCACAATGCGATCGTGGCCGGACAATCGACTCGCCCCGAGCGTCTCTTAACGCAACTAAATTAAAAAAGGACGCCAGGCTTGCACCCAGCAAAAATTGTATGATTATCATATTTTTTACCTCTATATGTTAGGTACGTATTTTGGCGAAAAATTATTTATCCCGATTCATTGACACAAACGGTTAGTCATGATAAATTAGACAAGGTGCTTTTTGTGACAGATTCCTGAAATATTCAGACATGCTGACTGTATATGACAAAAAGTGTTGGGCGGTACACATTTCTTTTTACATAAAAAAGAACCGCCTGGATGTGTGGACTTACATTGAAAATTTGAAAGGAGAACTTTTTAGATGCCTACAATTAACCAATTGGTCCGTAAAGGACGTCATTCTAGAACTTCAAAATCAAAGTCACCAGCTTTAAACTATGCTTACAATAGTTTCAAGAAGAAGCAAGTTACTGTTCCAGCCCCTCAAAAACGAGGTGTTGCAACCCGTGTTGGTACTATGACACCAAAGAAGCCTAACTCAGCTTTACGTAAATATGCCCGTGTCCGTTTGTCTAACTTAATTGAAGTTACGGCTTACATTCCAGGTATTGGTCATAACTTACAAGAGCATAGTGTTGTTTTGATCCGTGGTGGCCGTGTTAAGGATTTACCTGGTGTTCGTTATCACGTTATTCGTGGTGCTCTTGATACTGCCGGTGTCCAAGACCGTCGTCAAGGACGTTCAAAATACGGTACAAAGAAGCCTAAAGAATAATCTTACTAATGCAATCTAAATATTTAGTTTTATAGAATCATGAGGAGGATAACGAAATGCCTAGAAAAGGAAATGTTCAAAAGCGGGAAGTACTTCCTGATCCAATTTATAACTCAAAATTGGTAACCCGTTTAATCAACCGTTTGATGTTAGACGGTAAACGTGGAACTGCATCACAAATTTTATATGGTGCCTTTGACATCATTAAGAAAGAAACCAACAACGAACCAGTTGACGTATTCGAAGAAGCAATGAAGAACGTTATGCCGGTCCTTGAAGTTAAGGCTCGTCGTGTTGGTGGTTCTAACTACCAAGTTCCAATCGAAGTTCGACCAGATCGTCGGACCACATTGGGCTTACGTTGGATCGTTAACTACGCTCGTTCACGTGGTGAGCATACGATGACTGAACGTCTTGCACGTGAAATCATGGATGCCGCTAATAATACGGGTGCTTCAGTTAAGAAGCGTGAAGACACACATAGAATGGCTGAAGCCAACCGTGCATTTGCACATTATCGTTGGTAATATCAACTTTATTCTCAACAGCTCAAACTAATAAGTGGCTGATTTAGCCACTTTTTGTACGAATCGGAAGGAGTTACACAATGGCTAACAAACGAGAATTTCCACTAGAAAAAACTCGTAATATCGGGATTATGGCCCATATCGATGCTGGTAAGACCACGACTACTGAACGTATCTTGTACTATACCGGTAAAATTCATAAAATTGGTGAAACCCATGATGGTGCTTCACAAATGGACTGGATGGCCCAAGAACAGGAACGTGGAATTACGATCACTTCTGCCGCTACAACGGCACAATGGAAAGACCACCGTATCAATATCATTGATACCCCAGGACACGTGGATTTCACTGTTGAAGT